>JBQCJL010000136.1:0-8922 GCA_051952795.1 Marmoricola sp. | reverse complement strand
GCGGTCGCGACCTTGCCGACGATCCACCTCTCCGACGCCCTCGGCGTATCCCCGACGGACACGGCGGCGTTGGCTACGAATTTCTCAGCCCTGGACATCCTCGGTGGAGCGGTACTCCTCGCCGACGGCAATCACGCGGTGAGCATTCCGAACGTGTGGGCCAACGTGGCGGGCACGGGCAAGACCACCGACACCCAGCTCTATATCCAGCAGGGGAAGTCCGGCAACTGCGGGACACCGGGCAACGCCCCGACGACGAACTCCCAGCTGACGGGCTACCTGGGCTTCGACCAGATGAACTCACCGAGCATCAATCTCGGCGTTGCCAACATGAAGACGGGCATCGGCACCGGCAAGTTCAGCGTGTCGATCGCACCGGCACAGGGCCAGCTGCTCGGGCAGCCGCCCATTTCCTGTGGCCTCGGTACGTCCGCCAGCCCCAGCACATTCTCGGTAGGCGTCACCAGCGCGCTCTCCAGCGCACAGCTCACCACGCAGCTGCCCGTATCGGGGCAGGTGACCATCGCCGGCCTGGGGGTGGTCAATCTGAATCTGACGGTCGACACCAGCATCAGCACCACCGTGCTGCCGAATAGCTCGACGGCGAACCTGTCGCTCCCTCCGAATGACGTCACGCCTGTCTCGACGGGCAGCACCATCCAGCTCGACCCCACCACGGCCAGCTCGGTCTACGACTCCGTGTCCACGGCGACGGTCCTGGGGGTCCCCGTTCCCCTGACCAACTCGCTGCTGCTTCCGACGCTGAACTCGATCCTCGCCGCGGTCCAGAGCACCTTCGTGGTCAAGTCCGTGTACCCGCTGACCTACAACGTGAACTCGATGATCACGGCTCCGATCTCCAAGCTGCTCGGCATTCGCATCGGTGGCGCGGACGTCTACGCCGTCAACGCCACCTGCAATCGCCCCTACCTCGCCGGCTAGACGAACTAGCATCGCATCGTGACCGACGAGCCTGAGGCGGCCGAGCCCGCGCTGATTCCGCCCACGCCGCCGACGGCACCCACTCCGCCGGTCGCACCCGCGCGGTACGCGAGCACCTCGACCGCTTCCTCCGGGCGCAAGCGTCCCGTGCGGACAATCGCGGGCGTCGCCATCGCGGTGCTGTTCATCGGCATCAAGATCGCCCTCGCCGTCGGAGCGGGGCATCTTCTCCGCGGATCCTCGGCGCCGATCGCGATCGTCATCCTGGTCGTCCTCCTGCTCTTCGGCTTCGTGAGCAGATTCATGCGTCTCTGAATACCGCGGAGCGCGGACGCGGCCGGCGTCGATACGATCACCCGAGCCGCTAGTTCAGAGGAGTATTCGTGTCGGAGTTGCAGGTCGTCGTCGCTGGCGCCGAGGGCAATGAGCAGCGAACAGTCGCCGACGGCACCAAGGCGTGGGAGCTCTTCGCCGATCAGCCCGACGTCATCGCGGCCCGCGTCGGGGGAGCGCTCAAGGACCTCGCCTATCCGCTGGCCGAAGGCGACGTCGTCGAAGGCGTTCTGATCGACAGCAGCGACGGGCGCGACATCCTGCGCCACTCGACCGCACACGTGATGGCACAGGCCGTGCAGCAGATCTGGCCGGAGGCGAGGCTCGGCATCGGGCCGCCCGTCGAGAACGGCTTCTACTACGACTTCGACGTGCCGACGCCGTTCGTGCCCGAGGACCTGGACAAGATCGAGTCCGCGATGCGCAAGATCATCAAGGGCAATCAGCGCTTCTCCCGCCGCGTCACCACCGATGACGAGGCTCGCGCCGAGCTCGAGTTCGAGCCGTACAAGCTCGAGCTGATCGGCCTGAAGTCCAAGGACGCCGACGCTGTGTCGTCGACCGAGGGGGCCAGCGCCGAGGTCGGCGCCGGCGAGCTGACCATCTACGACAACCTCGACCGCAACGGCGCCACGGTGTGGAAGGACCTCTGCCGTGGCCCGCACCTGCCGACGACCAAGCGGATCCCGGCCTTCAAGCTCATGCGCACGGCGGCGGCGTACTGGCGCGGTGACGAGAAGAACAAGCAGCTCCAACGCATCTACGGCACCGCCTGGGAGAGCAAGGAGGCCCTGGACGAGCATCTGCATCGGCTGGAGGAGGCCGAGCGACGCGATCACCGCAAGCTCGGCAAGGAGCTCGACCTGTTCTCCTTCCCCGACGAGATCGGCTCCGGTCTCCCGGTGTTCCACCCCAAGGGTGGTGTGATCAAGCGGGTGATGGAGGACTATGTCCGCCAGCGCCACATCGAGGAGGGCTTCTCCTACGTCGGCACGCCACACATCACCAAGGACGGGCTGTTCCACACCAGCGGTCACCTGCCGTACTACGCCGACACGATGTTCCCGCCCATGGAGTTCGAGGGAGCCAACTATCAGCTCAAGGCGATGAACTGCCCGATGCACAACCTCATCTTCAGCAGCCGCGGCCGCTCGTACCGCGAGCTCCCGCTGCGCCTTTTCGAGTTCGGGCACGTCTACCGGTACGAGAAGTCGGGGGTGATCCACGGGCTCACGCGCGTGCGTGGGTTCGCGCAGGACGACTCGCACTCGTACTGCATGCCCGAGCAGGCGCCGGACGAGGTCAAGCACCTGCTCACGTTCATGCTCAGCGTGCTGCAGGACTTCGGGCTCGACGACTTCTACCTCGAGCTCTCCACGCGCGACGACGCCAAGAAGGACAAGTTCGTCGGCTCCGACGAAGACTGGGCTAAGGCGACCGAGGTTCTCGAGTCGGTGGCGCGGGAGACCGGCCTGGAGCTCGTGCCCGACCCCGGCGGCGCGGCCTTCTACGGCCCGAAGATCTCCGTGCAGGCCAAGGATGCGATCGGACGTACCTGGCAGATGGGCACCGTGCAGTACGACTTCAACCAGCCGGCGCGCTTCGAGCTGGAGTACACCGCGCCCGATGGGTCCAAGCAGCAGCCGGTGATGATCCACGCCGCCAAGTTCGGCTCGATCGAGCGCTTCTTCGGTGTCCTCGTCGAGCACTACGCCGGAGCGTTCCCGCCGTGGCTCGCGCCGGTCCAGGTGCAGGGGATCCCGATCGCCGAGCGGCATCTGGACTACCTGTTCGACGTCGCCAAGCAGATGCGAGCCCAAGGCATCCGCGTCGAGATCGACGACTCGGATGACCGGATGCAGAAGAAGATCCGGAACGCGCAGCTGCAGAAGGTGCCGTTCATGGTCATCGCGGGGGACGAGGACATCGCCGCGGGCGCGGTCTCGTTCCGCTACCGCGACGGGCACCAGGACAACGGCGTGCCCGTCGCTGAGGCGATCCAGCGGATCGCCGCAGCCGTGGAGTCGCGCGCTCAGGTCTGAATCTGTTACCAAAAGTTACAGGAAATCCTTCCCTGTGACACGGTGTCGCGCTAACTTGGGGTCGTTGGTCGGTCCACGAGCTATGAGGTGAACACCATGACCGTGCAGTCCCTGTCCCGCCGTTCCAAGCCGACAGCCCGTACCGCGTACGAGGAGCGACTCCACACCCTGTCGGTGGCGTCGGTCGAGCAGCATTTCGACGCCTTCAAGGACATCGCGTGGGACGACCCGGACTACGCGATCAGCCTGAGCGACCGGCGCTGGATCCTGCCCGACGTCGATCCGGTCGGGCGGACCGACTGGTATCGGTCGCTGTCGGAGGAGGAGCAGATCCGCGTCGGTCTGTACCGGCAGGCGAATGTGGTCAAGGTCGGGCTGCAGTTCGAGCAGATCCTCATCGGGGGGCTGATGAACTACGCGTTCCGGCTCCCCAACGGCACCGCGGAGTTCCGGTACTCCACCCACGAGGCAACCGAGGAGACCCACCACACCCAGATGTTCCAGGAGTTCGTGAATCGCTCTGGCATGGACGTCCCCGGTGGCTCGCGCTTCTTCCGGGCGATCGGCCCGATCCTCCCGCTGGCGGCACGTCTGGTGCCGCTCGGCTTCTTCATCGGCGTGCTGGCGGGCGAGGAGCCGATCGACCACGTCCAGAAGTCGATGCTGCGTGCCGACGGCATCCAGCACCCACTTCTCCAGAGGATCATGCAGATCCACATCGCCGAGGAAGCGCGCCACATCGGCTTCGCCCACGAGTACGTGCAGCAGAACGCCCCGAAGCTCAACTGGCTCGAGCGCCATCTCATCGCCCTGGCGACCCCGGTGATCATGCGGTGGCTGTGCGACGAGATCCTCAAGCCCTCCAAGCAGGCGCGCCGCGCCATGGGTATGCCGGACGCGGTGTTCAACGATCTGTTCTGGGACGCTCCGGAGAGCCGCGTCATGCTGCGCGATCTCTTCGGAGACGTGCGCATGCTGATGGAGTCCGCGGGCCTGATGACCTTCAGCTCCCGTCGGGTATGGCGGGCGCTGAAGATCGACGGCAAGCCCTCGCGGTTCCGCAGCGCGCCCGCCAAGGCCGCTTAGCCACAGAGGCCGAGGAGCCGCGCAGCGGCGTCGCGAAACCCCGATAACCTCGCCTTGTGAACCCCGAGGCACCTGACGCACTGCAGCGCCTGTGGACGCCCTACCGGATGGCCTACATCGCGGGGGAGCGGACCGAGGACCGGCATGTTCCGCAGGGGTGTCCCTTCTGCGCGATGGTGGATCCGCGACCGGGCGACCTCGTGGTGCATCGGGGCGAGTCGGTCTTCGCCGTGCTCAATCTGCACCCGTACAACCCCGGGCACCTCATGGTGCTGCCGTATCGCCACATCGGGGATCTCGAGGAGCTGACCGCCGACGAGGCCGCGGAGCTGCATGCGGTGACCACTCACGCCGTCGTGACGCTGAAGGCGGTGAGCGCCCCGGATGCCTTCAACATCGGGCTCAACCTGGGATCAGGCGCGGGCGGCTCGCTTTCCGCGCATCTGCACCAGCACGTGGTCCCGCGCTGGATCGGCGACGCCAACTTCATCACCGTCATCGGTCGGACCAAGACGCTGCCGCAGCTCCTGGAGGACACCGCCGAGCTTCTCGTCGAGGCCTGGGGACGGGTGCGATGACGGGAGCGCGGGAGCCGCTGGACATTCGCGACGATGCCGGTCTGGCCGCCGACCTGGTCACCGAGGCCGGCCGCTTGGCCGCGGACATGCGTCGCGAGGGCTTGCGTGCGCAGCACAAGAACTCGATCAGCGACGTCGTCACCGCCGCCGACCGTGCCGCCGAGCGGCTGATCGCCGACCATCTGGCCGTCTGGCGTCCCGACGACGGGCTGCTGGGTGAGGAAGGGGCCTTCCGTGAGGGCACCTCGGGTCGCCGCTGGATCATCGATCCCGTCGACGGCACCTACAACTTCGTGCAGGGGTTGACCTGGTGGTGCTCGGCGTTGGCCCTGGTGGATCGCGACGAGCTGCTGTTCGGCGCGGTCTATCACCCCCAGGAGGACGCGCTGTACCTCGGCGGCCCGAACCTGAGCAGCACCAGGAACGGAGCGCGGGTCCCGCCGCTGCCGGATCGGCCGCTGTCCGACGTGTGCGCCGCGACCTACCTCAACCCGGCCCGCATCGACTCGGACGTCGCAGCGGCGTTCTCGCGCGCCGCCCAGGGCGCCGCGGCCTTGCGGATGCTCGGCTCCGGCACGATGGACGCGATGGCGATCGCCCAGGGCCAGCTCGGCGTGTACTTCCAGCATTCCGTGCCGGAATGGGACTGGCTTCCGGGCTTGGCCGTCATCCAGGGTGTGGGCGGCGTCGGCCAGCGGATCGAGGCGGCTGGGGTGACCTGGTCGGTCGCGGGCGCGCCGAGGGCCGTGGATGAGATCTGCTTCCGGCTCGCCGACCGATAGCCTTTGCCTCGCCATGCTTGAGAGATTCCGTCAGTTCTGGACCAGCGTCTGGGCGCCCCTGGGCAACCTGTTCATCAAGTGGGGTGTCAGCCCCAACACGGTGACCATCGTGGGCACCCTGGGGGTCGTCGCGGGAGCGCTCATCTTCTTCCCGACCGGCCACCTGCTCACCGGTGTCCTGGTGATCACCGCCTTCGTGTTCAGCGACATGATCGACGGCTACATGGCGCGCACGACGGGCAACGTGTCGACCTACGGCAACTTCCTGGACTCGACGCTGGACCGGATCGGCGACGCCGCCATCTTCGGGGGACTGGCGATGTACTACGTCGGCCCCGGAGACAACCACTGGATCGCCGCCCTGGCCATCTACTGCCTCAGCATGGGCTCGGTCACCTCCTATGCCCGGGCCAAGGCCGAGAGCCTCGGCATGCAGGCCAAGGTGGGCATCGCCGAGCGCAGCGACCGCCTCGTGTTCACCTTGGTGACGACCGGTGTCGCAGCGCTCATCCACGAGCTCGGTGCCCCGCACTGGATCCTGTGGGCGACGCCGATCGTGCTGGGGCTGCTCGCCGTGGCCAGCAGCATCACGGTGATCCAGCGGATCTTCGTGGTGCACGAGCAGGCGACCGCCAAGGACGCTGCCCGCGACGCCGCGGCGCGGATCTGAGCCCCGGCGATATCGGCGTTCAGACCACCCGCTGTCGAGCCCTAAACTTGACGGCATGTCTTCCGAAATCTCCATCCCCGCAGAATCCGTCGGCACCTCGCGCGTGAAGCGCGGGATGGCTGAGATGCTCAAGGGCGGCGTCATCATGGACGTGGTGACCCCCGAGCAGGCCAAGATCGCCGAGGACGCCGGTGCGGTGGCGGTGATGGCGCTGGAGCGCGTGCCCGCCGACATCCGTGCCCAGGGTGGCGTCTCGCGGATGAGCGACCCGGACATGATCGACGGCATCATCGAGGCGGTCTCCATTCCGGTGATGGCCAAGGCACGCATCGGACACTTCGCCGAGGCGCAGATCCTGCAGTCGCTCGGTGTCGACTACATCGACGAGTCCGAGGTCCTGACCCCGGCCGACTACGCCAACCACATCGACAAGTGGAACTTCACCGTGCCGTTCGTCTGCGGCGCCACGAACCTGGGCGAGGCGCTGCGCCGGATCACCGAGGGTGCGGCGATGATCCGCTCCAAGGGCGAGGCCGGAACCGGTGACGTCTCCAACGCGGTCACGCACATGCGCACGATCCGCTCCCAGATCCGTCAGCTGACCGTGCTCTCCGACGACGAGCTCTACGTGGCGGCCAAGGAGCTGCAGGCGCCGTACGAGCTGGTCAAGGAGGTCGCGGCCGCGGGCAAGCTTCCCGTGGTGCTGTTCACCGCCGGGGGAATCGCGACCCCGGCCGACGCCGCGATGATGATGCAGCTGGGTGCCGAGGGTGTCTTCGTCGGCTCGGGCATCTTCAAGTCCGGCAACCCGGCGCAGCGTGCCGAGGCGATCGTCAAGGCCACCACCTTCTACGACGACCCCGACGTCGTCGCCAAGGTCTCCCGCGGTCTGGGCGAGGCCATGGTGGGCATCAACGTCGACGAGATCCCGCAGCCGCATCGGTTGGCCGAGCGCGGCTGGTGAGACTGCGTCGCGCCGATCGACGCGCGACCCACGAGGCGCAGACGCGTGCCTGGTTGCGCGCCGTCGTGCGGTCGGGACTGTTCGACGCCGCGCGCGTCGAACGGGAGCTGAGGAGCGTCATCGGCGCGGACCTGCCGCATCTCGACCCCGAGGTGGCGCCCGCCTGGATCGCCGCGGAGTGGTCCGCTTGGGCGGCTGACGCCGAGGGCTGGCCGGCGGTCACCGATCACGAGCGTCTGCTCCGTGCGTTCGCGCGGCTGGCTGCCGAGGGGCTGCCCGTGCTGGTCGGTTGCGAGGACCACTGGGCGGCGACGGCCGCACTGGCCGACCTACCCGCAGACGCACACGGCCTGATCTGGTTCACGCCGATGGACGTCTGGCATGCGGTGGACGAGCCGATGCTGGAGGTGAACGTCTGGGACCGCGCCGGGGTCAATCAGCGCGAGGGCGCCCCGCTCGTCGAGCGCGCCATCGATGCCTTCGGCGCTGAGGGCATCGCCGCCCATTTCGACGAAGGTCGTCTGGAAGTCGCTGCCCGGTGGCAGAGATTTCCGCATTCTCCTGCGTGAGCCGCCCGCTCGCCTTAGCGTCGAAGTACTCATCGGGGCTCAGGCGCGGGGAGGAACTGACGCCGACGTGTCTCCAGTGAGTGCCACGTCAGGCTCAGGCCTGCATCCACGGGAGGAAACAAGAGATGAGCGAAAAGCCAATCGGCGCGCCCAAGCGTCGTCGCAATGCACCATTGCTGTGGGGGAGCGGCGCTGTCGCCGCGGCCACCCTGATCCTGGGAGTCAACGGCACCCTGTCGTCGTGGACCTCGGCGGTCATCGACAACAACCACAACAGCGTCGCCACCACGACAGCCGTGGCACTGGTCGAGACGCAGACCGCACCCAGCAACAGCACGATCTGTGACACGGCGGCGGTCCTCGACGGCTCCAACAGCGTCACCTGCGACGGCATCAACAAGTTCGGCGGCATCGGTGATGCGACCGCGGTTGACGACACCGGGTTCGCCACGGACGCGAGCGGCACGCCCCTCGCGCCCGGAGACTCGCAGTCGGTGACCGTCAACCTCAAGAACGACGGCACCGGCAGCGGCGCGCTGACCCTCACCGCGGGAACGTGCGCTCCGCACGCCTACCCGAACTCGACCGGGTCCGACACCACGACCTACGACCTCTGCGGTCAGATGCATCTCGCCGTGGCTTGCACCGGCTCCACGCCGTACAGCTACTCGGGCACCGTGGGCGCTTTCGCAAGCACGACGCCGAAGGCCATCGCCACGCTGACTGCGACGCACTCGACGGACTGCACCTTCACGGTGTCCTTGCCGGCGGATGCCCCGTCCGGTTTCTCGAGCCAGTACCTGACGCAAGACCTGAGCTGGACGCTCGCTGCCAGCTGATCCGAGTCGTGCGCGGGGGGGGGGGGGCCCCACGGAGCCCCCCCCCCCCGCCCGAACCGGGGGGCGCGGGAGGGCCCGAAAGGGTCGGGCGGGTGGGGCCCCCCCCCCATCGCACCC
>JBQCJL010000135.1:0-5327 GCA_051952795.1 Marmoricola sp. | reverse complement strand
GAGGAGGATCCGCAGACCGCCGTGCTGACCTGGACGAGCATCTTCGGGAACGCCCTCACCTGGGACGACCTGCCGTGGCTGCGCTCGATCACCGACCTCCCGCTCATCTTCAAGGGACTCTGTCACCCCGACGACGTCCGCCGGGCCATCGACGGCGGCGCGGACGGTATCTACTGTTCGACGCACGGTGGCCGTCAGGCCAATGGCGGTCTGCCTGCCCTGGACTGCCTCCCGGGTGTGGTCGAGGCGGCGGGTGAGGTGCCGGTCCTGTTCGACTCCGGGGTGCGGAGCGGTGCCGATGTGATCAAGGCGCTGGCCCTGGGCGCGACCATGGTGGGCGTCGGCCGGCCCTACGTCTACGGGATTGCCCTCGGCGGCGTCGACGGGGCGGTCCACGTGCTCAAGTCGATGCAGGCGGAGGCGGACCTGATCATGGCGGTGGACGGGTACCCGACCCTCGCGGACCTGACTCCCGAGAGCCTGCGCCGCGTGCTCTGACGCCGTGCTCTCCGGCGCCGTGCCGCTGACTACGAGGCGTACCGCTCCAGGTACGCGCTGATCAGCTTGATGCCCTCTTCGATGAGGAAGTCGTCGCCGGCGAGCTGGTGCTCGAAGGCCAGCTGGAAGCAGCGGTCGCCGATCTCCACGGCGAGGAGACCGGCTTCCTGGGGAGCGCCGGGGACCAACAGCCCCAGATCATCGAGGAACGTGCGTAGCTGGGCGGCGATCCGGACGTGGTGCTCGCGGCCGTAGGCCTGCACCGCCGCGGTGGTCCGTCCGCGCAGCCAGATCTCCACGAAGGCGGGCCGTCGGCGGTACACCGTCACGAAGGCCCGCATCACGGTCTCGACCACCCCGCTCAAGGTGTACTCCGGAAGCGCGCCGAGGTCCGTGGCGAACTGGTTGTCCATCTCCTCCATGTCGCGAGCGATGAGCTCGAAGACGATCTCGTCGACGCTCGCGAAGTACTGATAGATCGAGGACACCGAGAGGCCGGCGTCGTGGGCGATCGAGCGCGTGTTCAGCGCGTCCACGCCCTGCTCGACGGCGACGCGGGCCGCCGCCTCGAGGATCGCCTCCACCCGCGCACGCGAGCGCTCCTGGACCGGAACGCGTCGGTTCGAGGGCTCAGCAGGGGAAGGGGTGACAACGGACACGCTCAGACCTTACTGTGCTCTCGTTAAATCTGACACTCTTTCAGATATGAGGTCGCGCGGTATGGAGTTGGATCGTCGTTCAGTCCTGGCAGGGTCCCTCGGTGCGATGGCGGCGTTGGCCGTCGGAACCGAGATCGCGACGGCGGAAGCGGCCGTGGCCGCCGGCAGCCTCCAGGGCGCACTGCCCGCGAGCGTCGACGTCGTGGTGGTCGGTGGGGGGATCTCCGGACTGGTGACGGCACGCGCGCTGGCCCAGAAGGGCAAGCGCGTGCTGGTCCTCGAGGCGCGCAACCGGGTCGGAGGCCGGACGCTGAACCACCGCCTGAGCACCGGCCAGGTGATCGAGTCCGGTGGTGCGTTCATCGGGCCGACCCAGGACCACATCGCCGCTCTGGCCGCCGAGCTCAAGGTGCCGACCTTCCCCGAGTACAACACCGGCAACAGCACCTACGTCTCGTCAGGTCCCCTCAGCGGCCTGCTGGGCCACCGGCAGACGTACAGCGGAACCGTCCCTCAGGACCCCACAATCCTGCTCGACGCGGCGTGGCTGCAGAACCAGTTCGACACCTGGGCGGCCGAGATCGATGTGAACGCACCGTGGGCGCACCCGCGCGCCAAGGAGTGGGACGCGATGACCGTGCGTGACTACATCACGCGCAACGCCGTCAACGCCGCGGGCATCGACAACCTCATCGAGTGCTGGACCCAGCCGGGCTTCGGCGCCGACACCGGCGAGCTCTCGCTGCTGTACGTGCTGCACTACATCGCCTGCTCCGGCGACGAGAAGAACAAGGGCACCTTCGAGCGGAACTCCAACACGGCCGACGGTGCCCAGGAGCGCCGCTTCGTGGGCGGCTCGCAGCTGATCTCGCTGCGGCTCGCGCAGCAGCTCGGCAGCCGGGTGGCGCTGAATGCGGCGGTGACCAAGATCGTGCAGACCAGCACGCACGTCGAGGTGACCTCCAAGCGCGGCACCGTCCGCGCGGCCCACATCGTGGTGGCGTGCCCGCCGCCGCTCGTCCGCAAGATCCAGTGGTATCCGCACCTGCCCGCCAGGCGCGCGGCGCTGATGAACGCGCTCACCATGGGCCATCTGATGAAGTGCGACGCCGTCTACTCGACGCCGTTCTGGCGCAAGGCGGGACTCAACGGCTTCGGGATCAGCGACCACGGCGCCACGCGCGCCGTCTTCGACAACACCCCGCCGCAACCCGGTTCGCCCGGCGTGCTGCTCGCCTTCGTCGGCGGCGGGACCTGGCGCCAGTACGGAACGATGACGCTGGCCAACCGGCGTGCCGCGGTGCTGCAGGGATTCGCCGAGATGTTCGGGCCCGAGGCGCTGCACCCGATCGACTACGTGGAGCACGACTGGGACCACGAGCCGTGGACGACCGGCGGGCCGGTGGCGATCTACAAGCCTGGGGTGATGTCCACCTACGGCTCGTCGATCCGGACGCCGTTCGGCCGGGTGCACTGGGCCGGCACGGAGACGTCGACGTACTGGACCGGGTACATGGACGGTGCGGTACGGGCGGGTCAGCGTGCGGCCGCCGAGATCCTCCGGCTGCGGTGATGTCTCGATCCGTTGCGATCGTCGGGGGCGGCTTCGGAGGCGTCGGTGCGGCGATTCGCCTGACCCAGCAGGGATATGACGTCGCGGTCTTCGAGAAGGCTCCGCGTCTCGGCGGCGTGTGGCACCACAACGCCTACCCGGGTGCGGCCTGCGACATCGCCTCCCATCTGTACGAGTTCTCCTTCGCGCCGAATCCGACCTGGTCGCGCAGATTCGCCCCCCAGGCCGAGATCCAGGCCTACATCGAAGACGTCGCTCGCCGTTTCGGCGTTCTCGACAAGGTGCGACTCGACACCGAAGTGCTGAGCGCCGCATGGGACGGGTCCACGCATCAGTGGGTGGTGACCACGAGCGCCGGAGAGCACCGTGCCGACGTGCTGGTCGCGGCCTGCGGACAGCTCCAGGTGCCCAGCATTCCGCCGCTCGCGGGACTCGAGTCCTTTGCGGGCCCCGCGTTCCACACGGCGCGATGGCGGCCGGAGGTTCCGCTCGACGGGCGCCGCGTCGGCGTGATCGGCAGTGGCTGCAGCGCGATCCAGGTGGTGCCGGCGATCCAGCCCGAGGTCGGCCATCTGGACGTCTTCCAGCGCTCGCCCGGCTGGACGCTGCCCAAGGGCGATCGGCCCTACACGCGTGGCCAGCAATGGCGATTCCGCCGATTCCCCGTCCTGCAACGGCTGTCGCGCAAGGCCCTGTACTGGCAGCAGGAGGTCTTCACGCTGGCGATGACCAAGTACGCCCTCCTACGCAGGCTGGTGGTGCCGGTGTCCAAGCGCCAGATCACCAAGACGATCACCGACCCGGTACTGCTGGCCAAGGTGATGCCCACGGATGAGATCGGCTGCAAGCGCATCATGCTGACCGACGCCTGGTATCCGGCACTCACCCAGCCCAATGTCGACGTGGTCACCGACCGCATCCGCGAGGTCGTTCCCGACGGCATCGTCACCGCGGACGGCGCCCACCACCCGTTGGACGTGCTGGTGTTGGCGACCGGATTCAAATCCCACGAGTTCGTGGCGCCGATGGAGATCACCGGGGTGAACGGCCGGCGCCTGAGCGAGGAATGGGAGGACGTTCCCAAGGCCTACCTGGGCCTGAGCGTGCCGGGGTTCCCCAACATGTTCCTGATCTACGGTCCGAACACCAACGGCGGCACCGGGTCGGTCGTGGTCACCTTGGAGGCGTGCATCGAGCACATCGTCGAGGCGATGGGGCAGATGGATCGGCGCGGCGCGACCGTCGTGCAGGTGACCCGCCATGCCGCCGAGCGATTCGACGAGGAGCTCCGCGCCGCGTTGGCGAAGACCGTCTGGCACACGGGCTGCTCCAACTGGTACGTGGACGACTCCGGCAACGACCCGAATCAGTGGCCGTGGCAATGGAGTCGCTTCAAGCGCCGCACCGCCAGCCTCGAGCCGGGGGCCTACGCCTTCACCGTCTAGGGGATGCTCAGCTTCGGGCAGGTGCGGCAGTGGATGTAGAGCTCACACACGGACAGCTCGCACCGCACCGGGAACCCCTCGAGCGCGAGCGCGACGCGCTCGGTGTGGACGAAGCGTGATCCCTTGACCAGCACGGCCGTGGGCTCGTCGTCGAGCAGGTCCTGGAGCAGTCGGGCGGCGTGGGTGGCCGAGTCCGCACGATGGATGCGCTCTGCGGGAAGCCCTGCGGCGACCGCCTTGTCCCGCACGAGGTCGAACGACGGCCCGATGAAGATCAGATCGGTGACTGAGTTACCGGCCTTGGTGGCGACCGCGTCGTGAAGCGCGTCGGACCAGTCGCCCAGCTCGCGCATCTCGCCGAGGACGGCGATGCGGCGCTGCTCGGGGAGGGTCGCAAGGGTGTCGAGCGCAGCCAGCATCGAGTCCGGACTGCCGTTGTACGAGTCGTCGATGACGCGGAGGTTGCCGCGCAAGGTCACGGCCGCGCGGCCCACGGAGCCGGGGAACGTCGCCAGCGCCTTGGCAGCCGCCGCAAGATCGAGGCCGCGCTCGACCGCGACCGCGACCGCAGCGGCGGCGGTGAGCGCGAAGTGGCGGCCCACGAGGGGAATGCGGAAGGGAACGGTCTCGCCGCCGACGGTCAGCCGGCCCGAAGTGCCGCTCTCCTCGACGATCACATCGGAGGCTCGGACATCGGCGGCAGCGTCGGTTCCGTAGCTGATCACCCGAGTCGCGGCCGGCCTGGACAGGCGACCGACCGCGGCGAGGAGGAGCGGGTCGTCGGCGTTGACGAACCACACGCCGTCCTCGGCGACGGCCGTGTAGATGGAGGCCTTCTCGTCAGCCAACGCCTCGCGCGAGGCGAAGTTGCCCAAGTGGGCGTGGCCGATCGTGGTGACCAGCGCCGCCCGCGGCCTCACTAATCCGACCAGATCGGCGATCTCGCCGGGATGGTTGGTGCCGACCTCGGCCACCAGATCGTCCTGATCGCTCAGCATCAGCAGCGTCAGGGGAACGCCCAGATGGTTGTTGAAGCTCTTCGGACTGCTCAGTGTGTTGCGACCCAGGGTGCTCAGCACATGGGCCAGCACGTCCTTGGTCGTGGTCTTGCCGACGCTGCCGGTGATGGCCAGCACGTCGGCGGGCGATGCC
>JBQCJL010000134.1:0-6209 GCA_051952795.1 Marmoricola sp. | reverse complement strand
ATCGACGAACTCATCGCCAGCACGATGGGTACGCTCCCGGACCGTATGGGCATCAAGATCGTGGAGGCGTCCGCGCACCGGGTCGTCGGCACCATGCCGGTCGAGGGCAACACCCAGCCCTACGGGCTGCTGCACGGCGGCGCGTCCGTCGTGCTCGCGGAGACGCTCGGATCGGTCGGATCCGCCCTCCACGGAGCGGCGAACGGTCTGGTCGCCGTCGGCGTGGACATCAACGCCACCCATCACCGCAGCGCGACCAGCGGGCTGGTGACCGGGACGGCGACGCCCATCCATCTCGGCCGGGCCTCGACCTGCTACGAGATCGCCATCACCGATGAGCAGGGGCGGCGGGTCTGCACCTCGCGGATCACGTGCTCGCTGATCCCAGCGGAACGCGTCCGCCTCTAGCGGGCGGCCTGGCGCCGTCGCATCGTGCGGCGCTGCGCCAGGATCTGACTGCGCGCGGCCACCCCGATCCGCGGCGCCGGGTTCAAACGGGCCCGCAGCAGCGCGACCGGCGCCACCCGGAAGGTCGCCGTCGACGCCAGCCCGAGCCGGGCCAGGAAGCGGTTGGCGTCCCGCGACGCCGCCGTGGTCAGGGCGGTCACGTAGTCGACGCCCAGCTCGTCCGCCCACACGACGCCTACCTCCAGGAGCGCTCGCGCGTAGCCATGACGACGGTGGTCCGGGCGCACCAGCAGGAACGACGTATGGATCGCCTCCTCCGTGTGGAGAGGGCTCATCGGTCCGCGGCGCAGATGGACGACGGCGACCACCCGGTCGTCGAGTTCGCCGACCACCAGCCGCTCCAGCGCGGAGGCCGACACCCGCTCGATGGCGCGTTCGGCCTCGGCCTGGGCCGACACGGACACCACCCCGGTCCCCGTCGCCGCCCACATCTCGAGGATCGCGTCAGCGTCGGAGACGACGGCCTCGCGGACGGTCAGGGGAAGTCGGGTCATGATCGCCCATCCTAGGGTCACGCGTCGGCGACAGTGGGTCCGTGCTGCACGACGCCCTCCGCGACCTCGCGCATGGACCAGCGTAGGTCCATCGCGGTGCGTTGGATCCAGCGAAATGCCTCCGGCTCGGTCAGACCGAGATCCCGCTGCAGGATGCCCTTGGCCCGATCGACGGCCTTGCGCGCGTCCAGGCGCTCCTGCAGTCCGCTGACCTGAGATTCCAGGAGCTGCAGCTCCTGGAACCGGCTGACCGCCATCTCGATCGCCGGCACCAGGTCGGTGCGGGTGAACGGCTTGACGAGGTAGGCCATCGCGCCGGCATCGCGCGCGCGCTCGATGAAATCGCGCTGGCTGAACGCCGTGAGCATGACCACCGGCGCGATCCGACCGCGAGCGATCCGCTCCGCGGCGGCGATGCCGTCCAGGCGCGGCATCTTCACGTCCATCACCACCAGGTCGGGCCGCAGCGACTCCGCGAGCTCGACAGCGGTCTCGCCGTCGCCAGCCTCACCGACCACCTCGTAGCCCTCCTCGACGAGGAGCTCCTTGAGGTCGAGCCGGATCAGCGCCTCGTCCTCGGCGATCACCACACGGCGCGTGGGCGCGACATCCATCATGCGTCCCATCATGGTGCACAGCAGGGTCGCGACTCGGGCTGCGGTAGGTTTATCCGCTGTCGCCCCGGTATCCCAACCGGTAGAGGAAGCGGTCTCAAACACCGTCCAGTGTCGGTTCGAATCCGACCCGGGGCACGCTCATCGAGCTCCGGCATGAGCGCGGATATCGGGGGTACCGGCGAAGACGTGAGCAGAAGCCATCGGATCAGCATCAGTGCCGTGACAGTCAGTCTGGTGATGTGCCTGGCCCCTGCTGCACAGGCGACGACCACCACGATCACTCTCGACGGCGTGCGCGTCGCGCTGCCCGCGGGGACGCACCAGGTGATCACCGTCCGGCACACCACGAGTACCTACGCCCGCGCCATCCTCTGGATCCAGTCGACCTCGGGCCGCTGGGTCGCCAATCTTCGTACGTCTTCGGCGCGCACCGGTGCGGGCGGGCTGGTCTCGGGCTCGACCCGGCGCCAGGGAACCGACACGACTCCGACCGGCACCTACGCGCTGCCCTTCGGCTTCGGCATCGACACCGTCGCGGGAGCGACCTATCCGTACCGCAAGCTGACCAACGCGGACTGGTGGGTCGAGGACAACGCGAGCATCTACTACAACCGGTTCCGCAGCTCGCTGACGGGATTCCGGTGGTGGCTGAACCCCGCCGACGTCAACGGGTCCGAACACCTGATCCGCTATCGGACGCCCTACCAACTGGCCCTGGTCATCGCCTTCAACTACGTCCACCCGGTCCGCTACCGCGGCGCCGGCATCTTCCTGCACGTCAACGGCAGTGGTGCCACCGGCGGATGCGTGTCGGTGCCGCGCTCGTTCCTGTACCTGACCATCCAGCGGCTGCGCACGACCGCCAAACCGGTCATCGCGATCGGCTAGCCGCCGAAGCTGCCGTGCCGCCCGGCTCCCCCCGCGAAACGGGCCGCGCCGTGCTGACCGTCGACGAGCAGGGACTCGCGCCCCACCTTGAACTCGAACGCCATCGCCTCGTCGTGCAGGCGCCCCGCCTGGTTCATCACCGATGCACGATCGTTGCGCAGGCAGGTCTGCGGAAAGGCGGCGATCTGTGCAGCGAGCTCGCGGGCAGCGGCCAGCGCCTCCCCCGCCGGGACGACGCGGTTGGCCAGACCGATGGCAAGCGCCTCCTCGGCAGCGACGGGGCGCCCGGTGAGGATCAGGTCCATCGCGCGGCTCTCGCCGATCAGCCTGGGCAGACGCACGGTGCCGCCATCGATCAGCGGAACGCCCCACCTGCGGCAGAAGACTCCGAAGGTCGCATCCTCTGCGGCGACGCGCAGGTCGCACCACGCGGCGAGCTCGATGCCACCGGCGACGGCATAGCCCTCGATAGCGGCGATGACGGGCTTGGTCAGGCGCATGCGGGAGGGGCCCATCGGCCCCGATCCGTCGACCTCGAGCCGGTTCTGCCGCTCGGTTCCCATGGCGGTCAGGTCGGCTCCCGCGCAGAAGGTGCCGCCCTCGCCGTACAGCACGGCCACGTCCGCCTCGGGATCCTCGTCGAAGCGGGTGAAGGCGTCGTACAGCTCGGCCGCCATCACCCCGTCGACGGCGTTGCGACGCTCGGGCCGGGCCATGATCACCGTCGTGACGCGATTCTCGTTCTCGACCCTGATGCAGGTGTAGTCGCTGCTCACGCCGCCACGATAGGCCTAGGACAGGCTGAGCTTGAGCACGCCGTCGCGGACGTGCGGCGCCTCGCCGCCCAGCAGCCAGGCGCTCCGACCGTCGGGGGCCACCGCCACCGCCGCGTCCGTGACCGGCAGCGGGAGCGATCCGGCGCGGGTGAAGCGCGCGGTGGCCGGGTCGAACCACCACATCGCGCGCGTCCCGCCATCGGGATGGATCCGGCCGCCCACGAGCAGGATCCGGCCACCGAGAACGACAGCGCTCGCATGCCCGAGCGGGACCGGGAGATGGGCCACGACGGTGGTCCGGTGAGTTCCGGTGTCATAGCGCTGCACGACACCCAGCTCCGCACCCGAGACCTCGCCACCGAAGAGATAGATCGAGGATCCGAGCACCGCCGTCGCTGCGTAGCGGACGCCCTGCGTGAGTCGCCCCGCAGCCCGCAGCGGGCTGGAGCCCGACTGGCTCAGCACCTGCGTCGGCACTCCGGCGCCGTCATACCCGCCGAGGACGTAGGTGGTCGATCCCACCACCGCGACCGAGAGGTCGGAGCGCGTGGTCGGCATGTGGGTGACGACGCGCCAGGCCCCACCGTGGAACTGCTGGACGATCGACTGCTCGGACGCGTTGCCGCCGCCGAAGATCGCGGGCTCCCCCGCATAGAGCCCGCCGGCCACGTCGTGCACATCGACGCCGAGCGAGGGCAGCATCGTGGCCCGGCCGGAGGCGAGATCGAGGCGGAAGGCACGCGCGCTCGAGGAGTCGTCGGGGAACATCCCGCCGCCGACGATCACCGAGCCGGCCGCGGCCGGAATGACCGCCTCACGAGCGATCGAGTAGGGCAGGCGCCACTGCTCAGCCGTGACGGAGAGGACCTGCGGATGCGAGCGCGTCGACGCCGTCGCCGTCGGTTTGGTGGGCGTGGCAGCGGGCGCGCCCGCAGGCCGGGTCCCACATCCGGCGATCAGGGCCAACCCGATCGCGACGGTGGCGATGCGGGCTGACCGCGTCATCGCATGTTCCCGGTGTGTCCCAACGAGTAGCGACCGGGCTGGGGCCATACCGCGAGACCGTGCGGGCTGGTCTCGGGCACGGGGATCTTGGCGATCAGCTTGCCGGTGACGGTGTTGAACACGTACACGACCCCGTCATAGCGCCCGGACAACCAGAGCCGGGTGCCGTCGGCGGACACTCCGCCCATGTCCGGGCTGCCACCACCGGGGATCACCCAGGTGGCCACGATGCGGTTGGTCCGCCAGTCGATCACCGAGACCTTGCCCGCGCCGCGGTCGGAGACGTACATCCGACTGCTGTCGCGACTGAAGTAGATGCCGTGCGGATTCTTGGGCATCGCGATGGCGCCTTCGATCTTGAAGGTCATCGCATCCACCCGGACCACTTGGTTGGTGCCCATGTCGGCGATGTAGAACGTCTTGCCGTCGGGAGACAGGCGCACATCCTGCGGCATGCTCATGCCCATGCCGGGAGCCGCACCGCGCACGATCGCCTGGGTGGGCAGTCGGCGCACGCCCAGCACGCGGTGGGTGACAGTGTCGACCTTGACCAGCACGCCGGAGAACTCACAGCTGACCACGAAGAAGCGACCGTTGGCGGAGAAGTCCGCGTGGTTCGGCCCGCGGCAGGCACCCACATGGACGTCGTCGATCTTCGCGAAGGTGTGCGGGTCGGCGAAGCGGATGATGTCGTTCTCCTCGACCATCACCACGGCCTGTCGCCCGTTGGGCGTGAAGTACAGGTTGTACGGGCGGGTCTCGGCGACCGGCCTGCCCGGCTTGCCGGTCTGCGGGTCGATCGGGACGAACTGGTTCGCCGCGCTGGCGTTCACCCAGAGGGTCTTGAGGTCGTAGGAGGGAACGACGTGCTGGCTGAGGAATCCGGTCTCGAAGGTTCGGACGATCTTCAGGGTCTTCTGCGAGATCACGGTGACGTGCGTGCCGTAGGAATCGGGCACATAGACCAGCGCGGGATCGTGAGCCACCGCCGGACTCAGCATGCCGGGCTTGGTCGCGGCATAGATGTCGCAGTCGATCACCGGGGGCATGCCCGGCAGCGGGTCGGCGAACTCGGGTCCGCACGACGTAGGCGTGGCCACGGAGTGCGCGTCGGGGCGCAGGCTCGACGTAGCCTTCTGCGTGCTTCCAGGAATCAGCGACTGGTTGCAGGCGGTCAGCAGGGTGAGCAGGCCCAGCAGGACACACGCCCCCATCCAGCGGGTGAGGGAAGTCGGCGTCACAGTTGGGGACCGTACGGGCAAAACCTGAACGATTCCTTCTAGCCGCGCCGGTAGGCCGGAGCCACTTCGTTGATCGCGTCCCCGATGCGGTGGACGCGCAGCGCATTGGTCGAACCGGGAATGCCAGGAGGCGAACCGGCGATGATGACCACCTTGTCGCCCTCGGCGAGACGCGCGATGCGCAGCAACTCCTCGTCGACCTGGCGCACCATCTCGTCCGTGTGCTCGACCGACGCGGTCTCGAAGGACTCCACTCCCCAGGTCAGGGACAACAGCCGGGCCGTGCGCGAGTCCGGCGTGAAGGCGAGAACCGGGATGTTGCTGCGGTAGCGAGCGAGTCGACGGGCCGAATCGCCGCTCTGGGTGAAGGCCACCAGGAAGTGTGCGTCGACCCGGCCGGCGACCTCTGCGGCCGCCTTCGCGATCACACCGCCGGTGGTGCGCGGCTGCCAGTCGATCGCCGCCATGTGGTGCAGCTCGTGGTCCTCCGTCGACTCGATGATCCGCGCCATCGTGCGGACCGTCTCGATCGGGTAGGCACCGATGCTGGTCTCCCCCGACAGCATCACGGCGTCCGCGCCGTCGAGGACGGCGTTGGCGACATCCGACGCCTCTGCGCGCGTCGGGGCCGGATTGCCGATCATCGATTCGAGCATCTGGGTCGCCACGATCACGGGCTTGGCATTGCGGCGGGCCTTCTCGATGACGCGCTTCTGCAGG
>JBQCJL010000133.1:0-6123 GCA_051952795.1 Marmoricola sp. | reverse complement strand
AGGGTCCCGTCGCCATGGCGGTGCTGGCCTATCAGGTGCTCAAATGTCGAGGAGCACTCGACGAGAGTTAGAGGAGTGGACGGTGCGCGTCGGAGTCCCCAAGGAAGTCAAGAACAACGAATACCGGGTCGCCCTCACCCCGGTGGGTGTGCATGAGCTGACCGCGCACGGTCACGAGGTCTTCGTCGAACGCGGCGCCGGGCTCGGCTCACAGATCGGCGACGAGGGGTACGTCGCGGCCGGGGCGTCGATCCTCGAGTCCGCGGATGAGGTCTGGGGCAGCGCGGAGACCATCCTCAAGGTCAAGGAGCCCATCGCCGAGGAGTACCACCGGCTGCGCGAGGACCTCACCCTCTTCACCTATCTCCACCTGGCGGCCGATCGCGAGCTGACCGAGGAGCTCCTCGCGCGGCGGACCACCGCGATCGCCTACGAGACCGTGCAGCTGCCCTCCGGCGGGCTGCCGCTGCTCTATCCGATGTCGGAGGTGGCTGGCTGTCTGGCCCCGCAGGTCGGAGCGCACGCGTTGATGCGCGCCCAAGGCGGCCGTGGCGTGCTCATGGGCGGGGTGGGAGGTGTCGCGAACGCCAAGGTGGTCATCATCGGCGCCGGCGTCTCCGGTCAGAACGCGGCCAACATCGCGTTGGGCATGGGCGCGGACGTCACACTGGTGGACACCGATCTGGAGAAGCTCCGGATGTCGTTCTGGCGCTACAACAACCGGGTGCACGGGCTCGCGTCGTCGCGGCTGGTCATCCAGCAGCAGGTGCTCGAGGCGGATCTGGTCATCGGGGCGGTGCTGATCCCTGGTGCGGCCGCCCCCAAGCTGGTGAGCAACGATCTGGTCGCCGCGATGAAGCCGGGCTCGGTACTCGTCGATATCGCCGTGGACCAGGGGGGCTGCTTCGAGGACACCCATCCCACCACCCACGCGGACCCGACCTTCACCGTCCACAACTCGATCTTCTACTGCGTGGCGAACATGCCCGGGGCGGTGCCCAACACCTCGACGTACGCGCTGACCAACGCCACGCTGCCGTATGTTGTCGCCGTGGCGAACAAGGGCTGGCAGCAGGCGCTGCGCGACGACCCGGCGCTGGCCCTGGGCCTGAACGCCCACGCCGGCCACCTGACCAATGCGCCCGTCGCTCAGGCGCACGGGATGAGCTCCGTGCCGGTCGCGGAGGCCCTTTCCTGAGCACTGACGTCGAGGTCGCCGCCGCGGTCCGCATGTATCTGGACCATCTGCGGGTGGAGCGCGGCCTGGCGGAGAACACGCTGGTGTCCTATCGGCGTGATCTCCAGCGCTATCTCGACTACCTGGGCGCGCAGCAGATCGCGAACCTGGGCGACGTGGACGAGCAGCGGGTCGCCGGCTTCCTGGTCGCGCTGCGCCAGGGCGACGACCGACACCCTGCGCTGGGTGCCTCGTCCGCGGGCCGTGCCGTCATCGCGGTGCGTGGCTTCCACAAGTTCGCGGCTCGAGACGGACTGGCGGCGAGCGATCCCGCAGGAGCGGTACGACCGCCCACCCCGACCAAGCGGCTGCCCAAGGCGCTGCCCCTGCATCAGATCGAGGCGATCCTCGACGCCGCCGGCGCGCCGGGGACAGCCCTCGCGATGCGCGACCGCGCGCTGCTCGAGCTGCTGTACGGGACCGGCGCGCGCATCTCGGAGGCCGTCGGACTGGACGTCGACGACCTTGACCTGTCCGACGAGGACACCTCGGTGCTGCTGCGTGGCAAAGGCTCCAAGGAGCGGATCGTGCCCGTGGGACGCTACGCACGGGCCGCGATCGCCGGCTACCTGCAGAACGCGCGTCCCGAGCTGGCCGCGAGCGGGTCCTCGGCACGCGGCGCCCTGTTCCTCAATGCCCGCGGAGGCAGGCTGTCCCGGCAGAGCGCCTGGGCGATCATCGCGCGCGCCGCGGAACGAGCGGGCATCACCGCCGAGGTCTCCCCGCACACCCTGCGGCACTCGTTCGCGACCCACCTGCTGGAGGGCGGCGCGGACGTGCGGGTGGTGCAGGAGCTCCTCGGGCACTCCTCGGTGACGACTACGCAGATCTACACCCTCGTTACGGTCGACAGCCTGCGCGAGATGTACGCCGCGTCGCACCCCAGGGCCCTCAAGGGGTCCTGAAACCCCGCTGCACAAGGGATTCTTATCCACAGATTTACCCACAGGCTCCACGAACCTGTGGAACTAGGCGTGACGCCATGCACACGCGGGGCCCTGTCCCTGTGTGCTCGCCAGATAGTCCTCATCCGGCGTTGTGGACCGCGTTGTGAGGTGCATAGAGTTCGCGGAAGCCGCCGTCATGTCGACAAAGCGAGACGTCGTCAACGGGTCCATTCATCCCTTTGAGGAGGGTGCTTCATGTCCAGTGGTGACCTGTACGGAATTCCTGGTGCCACTGCTGGATCGATGCCCCCACGACCTACCGTTCCCCCACCGCCGACGGCGTCGGCCACCGTGGACGAGCTGCCCACCGAGGCGACCGTGCTCGCGTACCCGACCGACGAGAAGGCCGAGGTGGAGATCGGGCCGACCGGTCGCCCGATGCCGTATCTGCCCGACCCGAAGCCGCGCACGCAGCACGGCAACGCCCGGGTGATCTCGATGTGCAACCAGAAGGGTGGCGTCGGCAAGACCACCACCACGATCAACCTCGGCGCCTCCCTCGCGGAGTTCGGGCTGAAGGTGCTGCTGGTGGACTTCGACCCGCAGGGATCGCTCTCGGTGGGGCTCGGCCTGAACCCGCATCAGATGGAGCTGACGGTCTACAACCTGCTCATGCAATCCGACGTCACCCTGACCGACGTGGTGGTGCCCAGCGGGGTGGAGGGCATGGATCTGCTGCCCTCGAACATCGACCTGTCGGCAGCCGAGGTCCAGCTGGTCCATGAGGTCGCCCGGGAGCAGACCCTCCAGCGCGTGCTCGCACCGGCCCACGCCCTCTACGACGTGGTCCTCATCGACTGCCAGCCCTCGCTGGGGCTCCTGACCGTCAATGCGCTGACGGCGTCCAACGGCGTGATCATCCCGCTCGAATGCGAGTACTTCGCGCTGCGCGGGGTCGCCCTGCTCAAGACCACCATCGACAAGGTGCGCGAGCGCCTGAACCCGGCCCTCGAGGTCGACGGCGTGCTCGGCACGATGTTCGACGGCCGCACCCTGCACAGTCGTGAGGTGATGGCCCGCCTCGTCGAGGCTTGGGGGGACGCGGTGTTCCACACGGTCATCCGCCGCACGGTCAAGTTCTCGGACTCCACCGTCGCCGGGGAGCCCATCACCAGCTACGCCTCGACGTCGGCCGGTGCCGACGCCTACCGCCAGCTGGCCAAGGAGGTGCTCGTCCGTTGCCTCGACGGGTGAACATGCCGACGGCCGACGATCTCTTCCGGCCGACGGCGCCGGAGCGCGCACGTCTGGTCGCGGCGGAGGATCCGGAGGCGGCTGCCGAAGAGACGCCTCGCCGCTCGACACGGTCGAGCGGTCGGGTACGTCACGACGAGAAGATGACGGTCTACGTCACCGCCGACAAGCTCCTCGAGATCGAGCATGCGCGGCTCTCGCTGCGCCGGATGCAGGGCGTCGCGGTGGATCGGGGCCGGCTGGTGCGAGAGGCGATCGCCATCGCGCTGGCGGACCTGGAAGAGAACGGCGACGAGAGCGTGCTGGTGCAGCGACTCTCGGCGTCCTGAGCCCGTGACTCATCCCGTCACCGACGTTTCCCTCGCCGACGAGGTGGAGGGCGAGCCGACCACCGGCTTCGCGGTGCGGTTGGAGAACTTCGAGGGTCCCTTCGACCTGCTGCTGTCGCTCATCGGCAAGCACAAGCTCGACGTCACCGAGATCGCGCTGTCCCGGGTCACCGACGACTTCATCGCGCACATCCGAGCCATGCGTGACAGCGCCGAGGGGGTCGAGGATCTTGAGGAGACCACGTCCTTCCTGTTGATCGCCGCCACCCTCCTGGACCTGAAGGCGGTGCGGCTGCTCCCGCAGGCCGAGGTCGAGGACGAGGAGGACCTGGCACTGCTCGAGGCGCGCGACCTCCTGTTCGCCCGGCTGCTGCAGTACCGCGCCTTCAAGCAGGTGGCCGGCATCCTGGAGGAGCGTCTCGAGGAGCAGGCGCATCGGCATCCCCGTGAGGTGGGCCTCGAGGAGCGGTTCGCCTCGCTGCTGCCCGAGGTCCTCATCGGGATCGGGCTGGAGGAGTTCGCTCAGCTCGCGGCGCGTGCCATGCAGCCGAAGCCGACGCTGGACGTTCCGCTCCAGCACATCCACGCACCTGCGGTGAGCGTCCGCGAGCAGGCTGGCGTGGTGATCTCCGTGCTGAAGATGAGCGGCGCCTCGACCTTCCGTGCGCTCGCCGCCGATGCCCCCGACACGCTCACCAAGGTGGCGCGCTTCCTCGCGCTCCTCGAGCTGTTCCGTGAGGGCGTGGTCGCCTTCGACCAGCTGACGCCGCTGGGAGAGCTGACCATCCGGTGGACCGGTGACGAGGACACCGAGGTGGAGCTGATCGACGAGTTCGACGGCCAGGCGCCGCTGCCCGAGCCCGACCAGACGACCGACCCCGACGAGGATGGCCGCGATGACTGAGGAAGTCCAAGACCCCGAAGTGCTGTCGGTTCCGCTGGCCGACCTGCACCCTGCCCTCGAGGCGGTGCTGATGGTCGCCGACCAGCCCCTGGAGGTCACCGCGATGGCGGCGGTCCTCGGGTACCCGGTACCCGAGGTGACCGAGGCGCTCACCACCCTCGCCGAGCAGTACCGCGCCGACGGCCGTGGCTTCGAGCTGCGCGAGATCGGCGGCGGCTGGCGCTTCTACACGCGCGCGGAGTTCGCACCGGTGGTGGAGGCGTTCCTCCTCGACGGACAGCAGGCGCGACTGACGCAGGCAGCACTCGAGACCCTCGCGGTGGTCGCCTACCGGCAGCCGGTGAGCCGTGCCCGCGTCTCGGCGATCAGGGGCGTCAACGTCGACGGGGTGATGCGGACGCTGCTGAACCGAGGCCTGGTGGAGGACGCTGGCACCGATCGCGAGACCGGAGCGCACCTGTACCGGACGTCGAGCTACTTCCTCGAGCGCATCGGCATCGGCAGCCTCGACGAGCTGCCCGAGCTGGCGCCGTTCGTGCCGGACCTCGGCGACTTCGACCTCGAGGAAGCGATCGGCGACTGACGCGATGCCACCGACGAGAACGGTCCCGACCGACGATGACGGATTGATCCGCCTACAGAAGTTCCTGGCTCTGTCGGGCGTCGCCAGCAGGCGGCGTTGCGAAGAGCTCATGCTCGAGGGTGCGGTCGAGGTGGATGGCGAGGTGGTCACCCGTCTCGGCACCAAGGTCGACCCCACCCGAGCGGTCATCCGGGTCGAGGGGAAGCGGCTGCCGCCGATCAGCGACCACGTCTACCTCGTTCTCAACAAGCCGCGGGGCGTGGTGTCGACGATGTCGGATCCGCAGGGGCGCCGCACCCTGGGTGACATCGTGGCCGACCGCCCCGAGCGGCTGTTCCATGTGGGCCGGCTGGATACCGACACCTCCGGCCTGATCCTGCTGACCAATGACGGTGACTTCGCTCAGCGGCTCGCGCATCCGTCCTTCGAGGTGGACAAGACCTACGTCGCCGAGGTCGAGGGCGTGGTCAGCAAGGCGACCCTGCGCCGGCTGCGGGACACCGTGGTGCTCGAGGACGGGCCGGTTCCGGTCAGCTCGGTGCGGGTCGTCTCCGAGCACGGCAAGCGCAGCATCGTCGAGCTCGTGATCCACGAGGGTCGCAACCGGATCGTCCGGCGGCTCCTCGCCGAGGTCGGTCATCCGGTGGTGAGCCTGAGCCGCACGCGGATCGGTCCGATCGGCATCGGCAAGCTGCGGGTGGGTGCCCTGCGGGAGGTCACCGAGGACGAGCTGGGCATCCTTCTCGACCGCGCCGAGCTCTGAGGAATCTCGCTAGTCTGGCTCCGTGAGTGTGCGAGCGGTTCGTGGAGCGACCCAGCTGGAGGAGGACGAGCGCGATCACCTGCTGGCGCGCGTCGAGGAGATGGTCCGCGGCGTCATGGAGGCCAACGAGCTCACCCTCGACGACTTCATCAGCATCATCTTCACG
>JBQCJL010000132.1:0-2995 GCA_051952795.1 Marmoricola sp. | reverse complement strand
TCCTCGAGCAGCGCGGCGCTGACGTTGTGAAAGGCGCCGACCACGGTGCTCTCCGGGAGCAGCGCGGCGGCCTGCTGGGTCGCGGAGCCCTCAGCGACGGGCAGCGCGTAGGCGCCCTGCTTGTCGACGCCGAGCGGCTTGACGCAGTCGACGACGACCTTCCCGGCGAGCGCCGGGGCCAGCGAGGCGATCAGCTCGCCGTGGCCCTCCCACGGGACGACCACCAGCACGATGTCACCGGCCGCAGCGGCACCGGCGTTGTCCAGGCCGCTCACCGAGCCGCCGGTCGCCTCGGCCAGGGTGGCGGCCGCCTCGGCGGCGCGGTCGGCGTTGCGGCTGCCCACGATCACGTCGAGGCCGGCGTCGGCGAAGCGGCGGGCGAGCCCACGGCCCTGCGGACCGGTGCCACCCAGCACGGCGATCTTCTTGCCGGTCAGGTCAGGGGCGGGGTTCTCAGACACAGAGGATCCTTCAGTTGTTGCGGACGAAGACGAGTTCGAGGCCGAGCAAAGTCAACCAGGGCTGGTAGTCGGTGAAGACACTGCACTCGTCGAGGATGACCGGAGCCAGTCCCCCGGTGGCCACGATGTTGACGTCCTCGACCGTCCAGCTCATCTCGCGCAGCATCCTTGCGACCATGCCCTCGACCTGGCTGGCGAAGCCGTAGCGGATGCCGGACTGCAGCGCCTCCACGGTGTTCTTGGCGATCACGGCCCGCGGGCGGAGCAGTTCGACCTTGCGCAGCTGGGCGCCGCGGCGACCCAAGGCCTCCAGCGAGGTCTCGATGCCGGGCGAGATCGCGCCGCCGATGTACTCGCCGGCTGCGGTGACCACGTCGAAGGTGGTGGCGGTGCCGAGGTCGACGATGATCGTCGGACCGTCGTAGAGGGTGGCGGCCGCCACCGAGTTCACGATCCGGTCCGCGCCGACCTCGCGCGGGTTGTCGGTGAGCACGGGCACTCCGGTCCGTACCCCCGGCTCGACCAGGACCTGCGGGACGTCGGCGAAGAACCTCGGCAGCATCGCGCGCCACTCGTGCAGGACCCCCGGCACCGTGGAGCACACGGCCACGCCGTCGACGTCGCTGCGGACCTTGCTGTTGTCGAGCAGGCTCCGGGCCACGATGGCCCACTCGTCAGCGGTCCGCCGACCGTCGGTCGCCACCCGCCAGTGCTCGAGGACCTCGCCCGCATCGACCAGGCCGAGCGTCGTGTAGGAGTTGCCGATGTCCGCACAGAGGAGGGTCATCAGGTCTCCTCGGTGTGCAGGTCGAGCCCGATGTCGAAGACCTTGACCGAGTGCGTGAGGGCTCCGACCGAGATGAAGTCGACGCCGGTCAGGGCCACCTCGCGAGCGCGTTCCAGCGTCAGTCCGCCCGATGCCTCCAGGATCGCGCGACCACCGGTGATCGCCACCGCCTCGGTCAGCATCTCGGTGCTCATGTTGTCGAGCAGGACCCGGCGGCAGCCGGCGTCGAGGACCAGCTTGAGCTCCTCGAGATCCCCGACCTCGACCTCGATCGGAACCCGCGGATGCGCGGCCCGGATCGCCTCGAACGCCTCGACGATGCCGCCCGCCGCGACGATGTGATTGTCCTTCACCATCGCCATGTCACTGAGCGAGAAGCGATGGTTCGTGCCGCCGCCGCAGCGCACCGCGTACTTCTCCAGCGACCGCCAGCCTGGCAGGGTCTTGCGGGTGTCGAGGACCTGGGCACGGGTGTCCGCGAGCGCCTCGACCCAGTGCGCCGTCGCCGTCGCGATGCCGCACAGGCGGGTTGCGAAGTTGAGGGCCGTCCGCTCCGCGATGAGCAGGCCGCGAGCCGGACCGGACACGCTCATCACCACGTCGCCCGGCACCACGCGCGTGCCATCGGGAAGCCGGTTCTCGATGACGACGTCATCGCCCATCACGACGTGGAAGGTCAGCGCCGCCACACCCAGTCCGGCGATCACGCCGGGCTCGCGGGCACCGAAATCACCGCGCGCTCGCGTGCGGGCGGGGATGGTCGACTCGGTGGTGATGTCCGGAGCGCCGTCGGGCAGATCCTCCTCGAGGGCGAGGAGCACGTGGCGGTAGATCGCCGCAGGATCCAGCCCGGCGAACCGGAGCTCCTCCAGCAGCTCGGCCGGCAGCGCCTCGAACGGGGTGAAGCTCATCGGACCGTCACCTCCGGTTGCAGATCGGTAGCGGGGCTCGGGGCGAACCGCGTGGTCAGCACTCCGTCCCCCATCACGACCTCGACGTGACCCGCGAAGTGCGCGTCGTCGCGGTCGGGGAAGTCCTCGCGCCAGTGCGACCCGCGCGTCTCCTCGCGCAACGCCGCGGCCGCGGCCAGCGCACTGCTGATGGTCAGCAGGTTGGTCGCCGCCCAGTCGTCGGAGCCGCCGCCGTCGACGAGCGTGCGCCCGGCCAGGAAGTCGAGCCGGCGCTGAGCCTTCGCCAATCCCGCGGCCGTGCGGATGACGCCGACCCGCTTGGTCATCTGCTTCTGGACACGGCGGCGCACGTCCGCCTCGACGAGGCCCGACATCCGGGTTTCCACAGGCGGCTGCAGCTCCGCCAGCTCGCCGGGCAGCACCTCAGCGATGCGGCGGCCGAACACCAAGCCCTCGAGCAGCGAGTTCGAGGCCAGGCGGTTAGCGCCGTGCACGCCGGAGCAGGCCACCTCGCCGGTTGCGTACAAGCCGGGCACGCTCGAGCGCCCGTAGAGATCGGTGCGGACACCGCCGGAGGCGTAGTGCTGCGCTGGAGCGACCGGGATGAGGTCGCGCACCGGGTCGACGCCGTGACGGCGGCATGTCGCGAGGATCGTCGGGAACCGCTGCTGCCAGAACTCCTCGCCGAACGCGCGGGCGTCGAGCCACATGTGGGCGCGATGCTCGCGCTCCATCTCGCGCGTGATCGCCTTGGCCACCACGTCGCGCGGGGCGAGGTCGGCCAGCTCGTGGACGCCGCGCATGAAGCGCTCCCCGGCCCAGTTCACCAGGAAGGC
>JBQCJL010000131.1:0-3660 GCA_051952795.1 Marmoricola sp. | reverse complement strand
CGTCGAGGCCGTCGGTCAGGTTGACCGCGTTGCTGGTCCCGGCGATCAGCAGCACGATGAACGCCACCAGCACCACCGTCGGCAGCGCGAGCTGGTCCAGGTCGCGGGTGAACGAGATGGCATGGCCCGCCGGCGTCTCCCCGCGCGCGTCGGGGATGGGGCCGGCCTTCCAGAGGACCAGCCAGCCGAAGACGACCGCCACCAACGTCTGGCCGACGAACTTCGCCTTGCTGCGCAGGCCGAGGTTGCGCTGCTTGTAGATCTTGATGAAGTCGTCGAGGAAGCCGACGAAGCCCAGTCCGACGAGCAGGCCCAGCAGCAACAGCGCCGACGCGGACGGCGAGCGGCCGGTCGCGTACTCGGCGATGAGATAACTGGCCGCGACCGACAGGACGATGACCACGCCCCCCATGGTCGGCGTGCCGCGCTTCGTGTGATGCGTCGTGGGTCCGTCCTCGCGGATGAGCTGGCCGTAGCCGCGGGCCGCGAAGAATCGGATGGCATACCGGGTACCGATCAAGGTGAACAGCAGCGCGAGCGCGCCGCTGAGCAGGATCGCCTTCACCCATTCACCTCTTCAGCCTTGCTTGATGCGACGAGACCTCCGCCGCGATGGTGGACATTCTTGCCTAGTTCGACAAAGAGCGCCGTCAGGCATCCACCCCACGGCGCGCCGCGCTCTCCTCTAGGAGAGGCCAAGCGCTGCTCGTGCTTCGTCACCGTCGTCGAACGGGTGGACGATGCCCGCGATCTCCTGCCCGGTCTCGTGACCCTTGCCCGCGATCACCACGATGTCCCCGGCGCGCGACGAGGAGATCGCCTCCACGATCGCCTCATGACGGTCGGCGATCTGCTGGATCTGGGCTCGTCCCACGCTCCGCGCCCCCTCGATGACGGCGGCCCGGATCGCCGCCGGATCCTCCGACCGCGGGTTGTCGTCGGTCACGATGACGCGATCGGCGAGCTCGGCCGCGGCCGCACCCATCAGGGGGCGCTTGCCGCTGTCGCGATCACCGCCCGCACCGATCACGATCACCAGCTGACCCCTCGCCAGTGGACGGAGGGCACGCAGGGCCGCGGTCACCGCATCCGGCTTGTGCGCGTAGTCCACGTAGACCTCCGGCGCGTCCGGACCCCCGCCGGCGATGCGCTCGAGCCTCCCGGGCACGCCGCTGACGGCCGCGAGGCCCGCGGCGAGAGAGCCGGCGTCGAAGCCGCCCTCGATGCCCATGGCCAGGGCGCAGAGCGCGTTGGAGACGTTGTAGACCCCGGGAATGTTGACGCGGGTGGGGAGATCGATCCCGTCCGGCCCGAGCAGCCGGAAGTCCGATCCGGTCGGATCCTCCACGATGTCGACCGCCTGCCAGGTCGCGACCCGGCCCTGGGTCGAGAAGGTGCTGATCGGGATCGCTCCACGCTCCAGCAGGATCCGCCCATGCTCGTCGTCGACGTTGACCAGGCCGCGGCGGGCTCGTCGGGGGGTGAAGAGATCGGCCTTGGCCTCGAAGTACTCCTCGACGGTCGCGTGGAAGTCGAGGTGGTCACGTCCGAGGTTGGTGAAGGCGGCCACGTCGAAGACGACGCCGTCGACCCGGCCCAACACCAGGGCATGGCTGGAGACCTCCATCGCACAGACCTCGATCTCCTCCTCGCACATCATCGCGAGGAGGCCCTGGAGATCCGGCGCCTCGGGAGTCGTCAGGGCCGTCGCCACGGCCTCTCCGTTGATCCGCGTCCCGACCGTTCCGATCACGGCCGCTCCGATGCCGGCGACCTCCAAGGCCGACTCGAGCAGCCGCGTGGTGGTGGTCTTGCCCTGGGTCCCCGTCACGCCCAGCATCCTCAGGCGCTCACTGGGGCGGCCATAGATCTCGGCTGCGGCCTCACCCAGCACCGCACGCGGCTGGTCGACCTCCAGGATGGGCGCGATGCCGGCCGCCAATCGAGCCCCCTCAGCGTCGGTCAGGATCGCCACGGCACCCGCGGCGACAGCATCGGAGGCAAACCGCGCGCCGTGCACCCGGGTCCCGGGAAGCGCAGCGTAGAGGTCGCCCGGCTCGATCCGGGTGGTGCTCAGCGAGACGCCCGAGATCTGGATGTCGGCTGCCGATGGGTCCACCACGGCGTCGATCAGCTGGGCGAGGCGGGCCACCGATACCGGATCGCGGGCCTCGGGACGGATGCGGCTCATCGCTACCACGTGATCGGGAGCTTGGCGGGCGCCGAGCCTGTCGGCGGCACCGCGTACTTCTGCAGCAGATAGGCCATCAGCGAGCGGAAGACCGGGGCCGCGGTGCTGAAGCCCGTCGAGCCCGCCTGCGGGTGCTCGACCACGACGTAGACGGTGACGCGGGGGTTGTCAGCCGGCGCGAAGCCCGCGAAGGAGACGGCGGTGTGGTCGTAGCAACCGCACGGCCCGACCTCCTGCGCGGTTCCGGTCTTACCGGCGACGCGATAGCCGGGGATCATCGCATTGGGAGCGGTGCCGACGTTGTGCCGGGTGACCTGTTCCATCATCTCGGTCACCTTCTTGGCGGTCGAGGCGCTCATCACCGTGCGGGTACCGGCGAGATCGCTGCCCACGTGCTTGCCGCTCGCGTCGGTGGCCTGGCCCAGGATCACGCTCGGCGCGATGTAGGTGCCGTGGTTCGCCACGGCATTGACCGCCGCCACCATCTGCAGCGCCGTGACGGACACGCCCTGACCGAACGCGATGTTCGCGAGGGTCAGCTCGTTCCAGCCGGCGGGGTTGGGAAGCAGACCCTTCGACTCACCCGGCAGACCGATGTCGGCCAGGCGACCCAGCCCGAAGGCGCTCAGGTAGCGACCGAGAACCGTCGAGTGGATGCCGCGACCACTCGTCCCGCTGCCCATGGCGGCACGGGCCATGCCGATGTTCGACGACTTGGCGATCACGCCGGCCAGCGTCAGATGCTCGGTGCCGTGGACCTCGAAGTCGTGGATGTAGTGCCCCAGCACCTGGAGGACCGGGGGGACGACCACCTGGGTGAAGGGCGTGACCAGGCCCTCTTGGATGAGCGCCGAACTGGTGAACACCTTCTCCACGGATCCGGGCTCGTAGACGTTGGTGACCGCGCGGCTGCCCCAGTTGTCCGAGGACGAGGACTGCGGGCTGTTCGCATTGAACGAGGGGTAGTCGGCGAGGGCCAGGATCTGGCCGCTGTGCACGTCCATGGCGATCGCGACGCCGGAGCTGGCGTGGTTGTTGACGACCGCGGCGCGTAGGAGTCGCTGGGCGGTCCACTGGGCGTCGCGGTCGATGGTGAGCCGCAGCGTCTTGCCGTTGACCGGCGCCACCTGGGTGTTCTCGCCGAGCGGGATGCGCGCGCCCTCCCCCGCCTCGTAGGTCTCGGATCCGTCATGGCCACTGAGCAGCGCGTTGAACGACTGCTCCAGTCCCGCCGCCGGCTTCCCCTGGCCGTTCATGAAACCGAGCAGGTTGGCGCCGACATCGTCGCCCGGGTAGTACCGGATCGGATCGGAGTTGAGGAAGAGGCCCGGCCAGCCGGACTGGTTCGCCGCCTTGACCGCGGCTGACGCCTTGTCGGCCGGGATGCGTCGGGCGATGTAGGCGAAGCGGAGCGGCGTGCCCGCGGCGGTCTTGTCCGTCGTCAGCGCCTGCAGGGTGTTGAAGTAGTC
>JBQCJL010000130.1:0-2029 GCA_051952795.1 Marmoricola sp. | reverse complement strand
CTGGGCGGCCCTGATCCTCTGAGTTGACGTTGCCCTGCATGGGAGTTCCCTGGGGAGAAGCCGAGAGTTGCGTCCTAGCTCGTTGACGGTTGCATCAAGCCGGCCAGGAGTGTTGTCGCCGCCCACGCCTCAGCGTACCGTGAGTCCACCGGGGACCAGATCATCACTCGCATTCGTCAGCGGACTGCAGCAGGGGGCACGACGCATCCGCCCGCTCGGGGCACAGGGAATCCTCTGGCCGCGCCGCACAGGGAACGCGCCGCGCCACAGCTCAGCCGCAATCTGGGAGGCCGGCTTGGGACACGCAGCCCTCACCGCCCGCCACCTGCCCTCGCCGTCACTCCACGTGGGCGCCGAAGCGTGGGCGGTCCTGGCCGGGTGCCTGCTCGCACTCGCAGTCTTCGCCCTCTCGGCCGACACCCGGAGCGAGCCCGGGCACGTGCCTGCCTACGGCGCCGTCCGGCCGATCGGCGTCCCGGCTCCTGACGCCTACGGCATGGCAGCACGTCCGACGCGGGACACGGCCGTGAAGCTGGTCGGCATCTGCGCCGCGGCGAGGGCAGCCGATGGAGCCAGACAAGCACAGGCCGGCGAGACCATCACCGTCCTCGCAGCGGGCCTGCCCAGCACGATGGCTGCGTGGCGCGCCGACGCGGCTGACATCCGCACGGCCGCAGCAGCGGCGGACCCCACCGCGCTCGGTGACGCATTCCAGAAGCTGGTCGCCGAGTGCTCCCGAAGGGGCTACTAGATCGCCCGCGGCGTGGCCCGCGAGCCGGCGGGCACCTTGGGCATCCGGATCAGGAGGCCCGAATGCAGGCGGTCTCCCAGCGAATACGCCAGGGCGCCGCACTTCACCCCGCCCGCATGACTGCCCCTTCACCATCGGTCCAGCGGGGATAGCGGGGCCGCGCTCGGAAGTCCCGACGCGCCTTTTGCGACGGTTGTGTGCGAGGGTCTAGACCCTATTGCCGCACGAGTTTGGCCAGCTCTACATCATAGTGTCGTCATGCCTCGCGCAGCCCTGCGAGCCGATCGGCGTTTGGGCAGCTCGGGGCTGTTGCTCGGTCAAAGGGCCGGCATCTGGTGCTCGCGGGTGGCGGCGCGGCCTGCCTCCGCTGGGTCGGCGCTGATGTCGGCGACCCGGGCCCTGGAGAGGGCAGCGCGGGCTCGGGCGGCGTCGATTTTCTGGGCCGTGGTTTCGGGGGTTCCTCCGAGTGGCTCCGGGTCGGTGATTTGGTAGCGGTCCCGGTATGCGGCGACGACGCGGGCCTGCCGTCGCCATGCGCGCAGGTCCACCGGGCCGACGGGCGGACTGCCGAGCTTGATGGCCCAGGGTGCGTGTTCGGTGAGCGCGGTGTCGAGGACCGCGTCAGCCCGGGCCTCGATCAGCGCCTCTCGTTCGTCCAGCGCCTGGCGCATCTCGTTGGTCATGGGGCCGGCGGCGCGGGGTATGAGTCCGGCGATCAGCTGCGGGGGCTTGCGGGTGCGCCCGGATCCGCTCGGCCTGGCGGTCGCGCGGGCCAGGCGGGCGTGGATGATCGCCGCTGCGTCCTCGGCGCCGTCGAAGCCGCGAGCGCCGAGGAGCCGTGGGAGCAGGGTGTCGAGGTCGTGGTGGTTGGCTTCGGCGAGGCGGAGTTCAGCGGAGAGCGCGCCGAACGCGTCGGAGGCGAGCACGTCGTCGACCTGCTCGCCGCTGAGCCCGGAGCGGTGGAGGAGGTCGGCCCAGCGCTCGTGCTGGGCTGCCTGGGCGATCGTCTCGTACTCGGCTCCGAGCTGCGCGATCCCGGTCCACCGGTCCTGCTCGGCTGTGAGGGCCTCGCGGGCGGAGGGTTCGGCGCCGAGGTGCCGGAGGACCCCGTAGAGCACCGCGCAGGCGGCCGCCTGGGCGTCGTCCTCGGTGCGCGGTTGGAGGTGTTCTTGGTCTTCGCGCTCGATCACGACGTACGCGCGGTTGCTGTCGCGCCCGCGGGACATGGCGACATAGAGGTTCTCCCGGGTCGTGGTCCCGCTCACGAGGGTGTGGGCG
>JBQCJL010000129.1:0-8358 GCA_051952795.1 Marmoricola sp. | reverse complement strand
CAGGTGCTTCGCACGGTAATGCGGATCACACCTCTTCGCAGGAAAACGGGAAAAAAGGCAAAGAATTCTCCGGCCGCCGCGATGTCTGCTGCGAGGACCAGCCAGGCCGGAGGCGTCCGACGGTGGCTGGGCGCTGGCGGTCCGAGGTCGATCACGTCCAGTTGGGACCCGTTCTCGGAGATCAGCCAGCGAATACCGAGAGCTCGAAGCGCCTGCGCGCGGTCCGGCGCCGACAGCGCTGCGCCCACCCGGCGCAGATACGGATCCTCACTGGCAAGCACTCCCTGTGCCAGGAAGATGCGGTCGTCGACCAACACCTCGCCCGGGAAGAAGCGCGGTGCCGGATCCAGCACGGCATGACCGTCCGTCCACGGGAACCCCCGGTAGCTACCCCGCCAGGGCAGCACGACCGAGGACCCACCGCCAGCCCGCTCCATCGTCTGACGGGCTGCGAACCACGACGCCGGGTACTGGGTCGGTTCCAGGAATGCGTGGAGTCCCCAGGCCATCGACGGGAGAAGCACGACCGGCAGGATCATCAGCGCGGCACCCGCCCAAGACCGGCGCAGTGCCGCTTCCACGAGTACGGCGAAGCCCAGCGCGACGGCCAACACCGCCGGCGCCAGGTAGCGGGTCGAATCGCGCAATATCCCGGCTGCCGGCACCCCGGACGCCAGGTCCGCCAGCAGGCCATCGAGCGGTAGTGCTGCCAGAAGAAGGGACAGGACCGCGGCGACGAGCAGCCCGACGGCGCCGGGGACGTCGACGCGTCGTCGCGCCAGCGCGACCAGGGATACAAGACAGACGGCCGTTGCGATCAGTACCAACGCGAGGGAGGTCCGCTCGGCCGGGATCACCGACGTCTTCCAGATGCCTCCCAGCGACACCACGCTCGCAAGGGTGCCTGCGCCTGACTCCGCGTGGGCGCTGAATCCGGCGAACTGTCCCGCTGGTGCGTCGATTCCGGTGCGCAGGAGGGACGGGACGATCCACGGCGCGTTGGCTCCCAGGCAGAGGAGCGCAAGGACGAGCCAGTCGCGAGGGTGGACCCGGAGTGAGGCTGTCACGGCGATCGCGACCACGACGGCCGTCAGCCCCATCGAGGGCGCCGCGACCGCCGCCACCACGAGCCAGCTCGCCACCGCGAGCATCCGCCGGCGTGCGAGGGCACTGATGAGCCAGGGCAGCGTCGCGAGCCCCAGAACGCAGGCCCACTGGCCGATCGCCAGGCGCTCGTAGACCCACGGGTTCCAGCAGGCCATCACCATGCCCGCGGCCCGAGCCCACGGGCCGAGGCGTCGCAGCAGGTGGGCAACGCCGAGCGCCAGAATCATCAGGCTCGCAGCTAGCAGCAGCTTCTGGACGACATCTCCGGGAAGGAGTTGGTCGAGGAGCCAGACGACGGCGTCCATCGGCACCGATCGCGGCACGCCGCCATCGAGCCCGAGCCAGGCCGGCTTCCAGGGCTGATCGGGCACGAAGACCATGTCGCCGCGCAGCACGTAGCCGGGCTTCAGGAGGGCAGGGCCGAGGACGCCGAGCGTGAGCACCACGGCGACCACGACGTCGGCGCGGTAGCGGCGCCCCTCACTCATGATCGCCCCGCGCGGTCACAGCGCTCACCAGCAGGGCCACCACGCCGATGCCGCTCAGGACATTGGCGGTCGTGGAGACGGCGGTGGGTCCATGCACATGGACCTGGATCGCCGTCCAGATCGGGCCGGCCGCAAGCAGCGCGATCACCGGGATGCACCAGTGGCGACGCAGGACCAACGCGAGGAGAGCACCGACCAGCCCGGGTAATCCTGCGAGCACCCAGGCGGCGGGAGCGATGAGCGCGCTCACGCCTCGGCGACGGGAGCCCCTCGCCGGACCGATCGGTCGAGCGATCTGCATCCGCCCAGGAAGCCGAAGGAGCGCCACGATGCCGGCGAGCAGCAGGGCGCCGGCCAAGGCCAGCCCGACGATCAGCCAGACCAGGTAGGTGGTCTGAGGCGCGAAGCTGAGCCGCACGACCCCGCCCCTGCCCGCCGGGATCTGCCAGCCCTGGGCCCAGCCGTCGATGGTCTGCGCGCGCAGGACGTGGCCGTTCAGCGTCGCCGTCCAGCCGCGGTTCGCATTCATGGTCGTGCTGAGCACGGACGCCACGCCGGGACCGACTGTCAGCGATCGCGGGGTCACCCGACCGATCGCGCGGGTCGGACCGCCGCCGGCCAGCGGTTGGCTCAACGCAGCTGTGATGGGCTGGAACTGATCGGTGGAGAGCACCCGGATGCGGTGGGCACCCGCACTGAGGTTCACCGGCCTTCCACAGAGGGCCCATGCCAACGGACCGCCGCTGATGACATCGCCGACGACGCCACTCACCCGGGTCGGGTAGGGCCGGCCGTCCACCTGCACGACCGGACCGCGACCGCACGGCACCCCCCCCGGTCGCGCACCTCGCAGAGCTGCGGAGATCGTGCCCGGCTGAAGGTCGATCTCCGCGGCGCCGAGGGGTTGGCTCGCGGCGGCCTGCGGGTTGGAGAACACGATCCGCAGGTGCTTCACCGTGATCGGGGTGAAGGACCCGATCCCGTTCAAGGCCACGACCCGCCGGGTCCTGCCCGAGATCAGCGTCGCCTGGGTGGGAGCGACGGCCGGTGGAGCGGGCGGCTCGAGGACCAGCCGATCGATCGTGCGAGCCTTCGGGAAGGTGACGTCGAGCGTGGGTGAGCGGTCGCTGGCAGCGGCGATCCAGGAGGTCGCGGCATTGCCGTCGTAGGCCATGCGAGCCGACACCGTGGGGTCGCCGAAGTACGTCGAGGACGCATGCAGGGTGGGGCCGCTCGCGGGTGTGATGAGCTGGTCGGGCCCGAGGCTGGTGCGCACCACCACCTGGCCCGCCAGCGCCCACTGACCGGCGTTCGTCACCGTGATGGTGCGGTCGATCCCGAGCCCCTCCTCGGCCGGGCGGTAGCGGAAGGGATCGCAATCCGGCCCGAGCACCGTCGGGACGCACGGCCGGGTCTCCGAGGTCGCGTGGAAGAGATAGTCGACCCCCGCGGCCGTGGGCATCGGCGGCACCACGAGCGATCGTTGGGCCGGCAGCCCTGCCATCCGGACCTCGCTGACCGCGACCTGACGTGTTCCTCGGGTGACGGAGGTGGCCGTGAGGCGAACGACGTCTCCGCTCGCGCCGGCTAGGTCGGCAGTCGCGACGCCGGTCTTCGGGTTCGTGCGTGCGCTGACCACCCGACCTCCGGCCGCGATGCGCCAGGTGCGGACAGCGTCGGAGGTGATCTGGACGGTGTGCAGCGGACGACGCTTGCTCAGGTGGATTTCGAGCCACTGCCCCACCGGAGCGGTGTAAGCCGCCGAGCGCCAGGACGTGCGCGGGTCGCCGTCGACGGCGCTGAATGGTGCGTCCTCGGGCAGCACCGGGCCGAAGCCCGCGGTGTAACCCTGCGACGACGAGGCGTCGATGTACCGGATGCCGACGTAGCGTGCCGTCACCGGCTTCGCCTCGGGAGAAGCCGGATAGTTCTGGACCGAACGTTCGGAGTGCGTGGGCTCGTTCGGGCTGAGCACGGCGCCCTCGGCGAACTGGGAGAGGCCGAACTGCCGGATGCGTCGCTGATCGCCGTCTCCGACGATCTGCACCGGCCGCGACCAGCCCGACTCGCCGTGCAGGACGGTGGCTCCCAGGCCCGCCACGAGCCCCTGACCGACCGCTGCCAGAACGTCAGTGGTATCCGAGGCCACGGTGACGACCCCGGAGTCCGGCGTCAGGACGAAGCCGTCGGGCGCCTCGGGAGCCAGCACTCGATAGATCTCGATGCGTGGCCCAAGCACGTCCGGCCCGAAGGTGGCCACGCGCCGCAGCCCTCGCGACCGAGCCAGAGCAAGGGAGACCTGGCTCGAGGTCGAGACCTGCTGAGCACCCGGGGCGAGATCGTGGCGCACGATCACGTAGCCGATGCCCAGTCGCGCCAGCATCGCGTCCAGATTGGGTGAGCCGACGCCGGTATTGATCGTCGACTCCAACCCATCGAGCAGGCGCAGCGTCGCGGCGGGCACCAGCGGCGCCTGCGTGCGGCTGACCCATGGGGTGCGACCCACCATCGACATCGGCTCGTCGAAGGTGGCGCCCCAGGATTGAACCGCGAATCCGGCACCCGGCACGACCCACGAGCTGTTGGGACCCGGTGCCCGAGCGAGCCAGTCGGCCGCCTGCGTCCAGTAGGACGGCACCGACGTCCACCCGGCTGTGCGCAGATTGAGGGCGAACACCGGCTGGGCCGAGCAGACGAGCGCAACGATGAGACCGGCGAGGACAACTCCACGCCCGCGCCGCCGGCGAGCGGACGGCGCCCTGTCCCGCAGCGATTGAACGGCGACACCGAAGCCGACGGCCATCGGTAGCCGGAGGATCGGGTCGATCTTGGTGACGTTGCGCAGCAGGGCGAAGGGATGGTCGAGCAGCCGTTGCACGGTCGGCGCCACGGGGCTCTGCAGGAGCTCGGTCGAGGTGTGACCGATGGTGAGGCAGACCAGGCCGAGCGTCGCGGACAGCAGCAGCGGCGTTCGCCAGGGACTCCGCCATCGCGCCAGCCCGATGATCGATGCGATCGCCACGACACCGGTGACGAGAACGAGGATTCCGTCGAAGGCCAATGCCCAAGCCGCTGGCCACGTCGGATGCCCGCCCGTGGTCAGGTATCCCACCCAGTAGCTCATCCCGCGCAGGGCGGGGTCGAAACCGGCGGTGGACGTGGTGGTCTTGGCGTCCTCGACGTAGTCGAAGAACGGCGGCGAGTAGCCCTGCAGGTGGAGCAGCGCGGACACCCACCAGAAGCTGGCGACAGCGGTGAGGACGACCCACCACGCGAGCAGGCGGCGGGTCGCCAGCCCGCGCCGCACGCCCCACACCATGACGATGACGATCAGTGGCAGTGGCGCCAGGGTTGCGGTGCCGTTGACCGCGCCGAAGAACAGGAAGGCCGCGGCGGACAGAAGAGCACCGGTGCGCTCGGAGATCCGCCCGCGGAGCACGAGCAGGATCGGAAGCAACGCCCACGGCAGTACCGCCGTCGGCACGACCTCCGCGCTGCGGACGCCGATCTCCGACAGCATGCGCGGACTGAGCGCGTAGACGACACCCGCCAGCCAGGCCGGCCACGGCATCAGGCCGAGCTGGCGAGCAACGAGGCGGGCGCCCTCACAGGCGAGGACGATCAACGCCACCGACCACAGCCGCTCCACCGCCCACAGCGGGATGCCCAGGCCATGCAGACCGGCGAAGAACGGGCCCATCGGGAAGAGGTATCCGTAGGCCTGGTTCTGCAGATCGCCGAGCGACTCGCCAGGGTTCCAGAGCGAGAACGTGGCGCGCAGCCAGCCGCTGGGATCGCTGACGAGGGCGGCCTTGGTGTCGGTAGTGGTGCGGCCGAACTGCTCGGCGAACGCGCAGACGAGGATCGCGGCATAGAGCGCGAGGGACGCGAGCGCGGTCCGCGACGGCCGCAAGCGGCGCTGGATTCCGCGCATAGAACCCGAGGCTAGGCCACGACCGAGGCGGGCGCGCGGCAATCGCCGATCTAGCCCTCGCCGACCTGGCTCATGGAAGACTTCGGGCGTGTCCACCCTGAGAGCCGGCGCTGCTGCCTATATGCGCAGCGAAGGCACCATCGCCGTGTCGATGGGCGTGATGAGCATGGGCACCTTCGGCTTCCAGATCGCGGCCACGCGCTTCCTCGGACCAGGGCACTACGGAGCGCTCGGATCACTGATGAACGTGCTGCTCGTCGTGGGCGTCGTGCAGCTCGGGCTGCAGGCAACGGCCGCGCGGCGGATCGCGTCGGACCCCCAGCACGTCAAGCAGATCGAGCGGGTGGTCCTCACCGTCACCAATGTCGCCGCCCTCCTCTTCGGCGGAGTGCTGCTGATCGCCGCTCCCCTGGTCAACTGGGCACTGAAGCTGGGCGATGTCCGGCTCGCCATCCTCGTCGCGCTCTGCGCGGTACCGATGACGATCACCGGCGGTCAGGCCGGCGTGCTGCAGGGCGAGCTGCGGTGGTGGCCCTTGGCGATCCAATACGTGGCCGCGGGCGTACCCCGACTGGTCATCGGCGTCGCCTTCATGGCCTGGCGCCCCACCGAGCTGTGGGGCATGGTCGGCGTCACGATCGGGGCCTTCATCCCGATGCTCGTCGGCGCCTACGCCCTGCGTCACGAGCGGCCGACCGGGATGGAGAGCGATCTGCACCGAGGCGTCCAGATCGCGTGGGAGTCGCTGCACAACTCGCAGGCGCTCCTGGCCTTCGTGGCGTTGTCGAACATCGACCTGGCGGTGATCGCGCGGCACGTGCTGAATGCGCACGCCACCGGCCTCTACGCCGCGGGACTGATCGTCACCAAGGTGGTGCTGTTCCTCCCCCAGTTCGTGGTGGTGACCGCCTTCCCCACGATGTCGACCCCGCACGAGCGTCGTCGCGCATTGGTCCGCAGCCTGATCCTGATGGCGGCGGTGGGAGCTGTCAGCACGCTGGGGTCGTATGTACTGTCCGGCGTCGCGCTGATCTTCATCGGCGGGCATCAGTACAGCGGGGTCCAGAGCGAGCTCTGGATCTTCGCGATCCTCGGGACCCTGCTATCGATGCTGCAGCTGCTCGTGTACTCGGTGCTCGCGCGTCAGGGTCGCTGGCCGGTGCTGCTGATCTGGGCCGCGCTCATCGCCCTGACCAGCTTCGGCTGGCTGCAGTCGACCGTGACGTCGTTGCTGTGGACGGTGGTGGCCGTGGATGGCGCACTGTTCGCTGCGTTGCTCCTGCTGGCGTTCCGGGCGCTTGGGGAGCCGGTCGATGCGTTCGAGGCCGAGGTCGCGGTCTCGGCCTAGATGCCGAGCGCGACGAAGGCGGCAGCCGTCGCCTGCGCGATCGGATCGCTCTGGTTGCGCACCGCTGCCAGTGCCTCTGCCGGCGTCCCACCCGCATCGAGCGTCGCGTGCACGTCCATCATCAGATCCGCGGTTACCTCGTCATTGACCTCCGCGATGCTGCACAGCAGGCCAGCGCTACCCAAGGAGAACAGAGCGCTGGCCAGACCGAGGACCTCCTGAGCGCCGACCGGCGCCAGGACGCCTGAGTCGCAGGCGGACAGGATCGTTCGGTAAGGCGCCCTCTTCAAGCGTTCCAGCTCGTAGACGCTCAGCGGGCCGTCCGCCAGTTCGAGCGCGGAGAAGAGTGGGCTGTCGGCGCGGAAGGTGCCGTGGGTGGCGAGGTGGGCGAGTTTGGAACCGTCGATCGCCTTCATAGTGGCCTCGACGGTCGCGTTCGGACCTTCGAGGACGGTCGCGTCGGGGTATTTCTTGGCGAGGCGGGCAACCTCGGCGCCTCCGGTGAGGAGCCCGGGACCGGAGACGAGGGCGCGGCGTTTGGTCCGTGGCTTCGGCACCTCGCGCGCTCGGAGCCATTGAGCCGCTGAGGGGACGATGCTGAACGGACGGTTCGTGAGCGCGGGCATCAGGGCGAACGGGGCGCCGTGGAGTGCGGCTGTGGGCGAGAGCGTGACGGGGCCGTCAGGCAGCGTGCGAACGGCATTGCCTAGGACCGTGTCCTGGAAGCGTTGGCCCAGGTCGCCTGGGGAGAAGCGGTTGGTGCGGGCGGCGCGGCGGAGTGCGAAACGGCCGGCTTCGGCTAGCTCAAGCGCTGTTTTCGTCTCGCCGGCGATGACACGACGGACCCGGCCGTTGCTGACGACGAGGATGTGGAGCGTGCCGTCCACGTCGACGAGCTCGATGAAGGCGGCGTCGCCGACTTCGGCGACGAGCTCGGCTGGATCAAAGCGCCTGGCGCGTGCCCTGCCCTCAGCTCGCTGCTGATGGTGCTCGGCTCTGACCTTCCGCTCGAGGCTGCGACGTTCCTTTTCTAGAGCGTCCGTTGGCTCCCCCGCTGCGCGTGCCTCGGCGATCAGTCGACCACTGTCACGCAGCATGGCGACGGCGGGGGATACCTCTCCATGAGGGGTGACCGGACGCTCCGAGAGTGACGTTGCGCGCCAGCGCTCGCTCCACCTCAAAAGCGCGCGCGGATCGTCTGTTGCATGGCGAAGGGCAACAATTGCGAGGTCTCGTCCACGGTGCGTCATGGATGCCCGAACCTCGGCGCTGCCCATAATCTCCCGGTACTCGTCAAGCGCGTCGAGACCCCGAGCGCACGACCGAAGAACGCCCCGTGCTCCCATCAGTTCGAGTTCACGGGCTCTGGCCAGCCAACCCGAAGCCGCGACGCGAAGGTCGGAGCTTTCCCGGTACCTCGCGCCTACCGCATAGGCCGCGCGCGCACGCGATGACCTCTCTGCGCGGGCGGAAATCTGGCC
>JBQCJL010000128.1:0-3982 GCA_051952795.1 Marmoricola sp. | reverse complement strand
GACCTCGCCGGCGTCACGTTCATCGACTCCAGCGGCCTCGGAGCGCTCGTCCAGATCCAGAAGTCCGCACGCGACAAGGGTGTGAGCCTGGTCCTGACCAGGTCCTCCGCGCCGACGCGCCGGCTTCTCGAACTGACCGGGTTGCAGCACGTGTTCACGATCGCGCCATCCGAGTGAGGCCGGGCGTCCGTCGCCTTCTCCCGCAGCCGCTGGTGATCATCATCAGCGTCGTCGGGCTGGTGCTCACCTCCGCGGCCTCGTGGACCGCGCTCCACCTCGATCACGTCACCGAGCGCCGTCTGCTGCAACAGCAGACCAAACAGGCCGGCTCAGTTCTGTCGACAGCGGTCCTGTTGATCCAGCAGCCTCTGGTCAACGCACTCGCGGTGCAGACGAGTACCCCCGGCATGACCGCCTCGACCGAACGGCTGCTCTCCAAGTCCGTGGGCGCCAGCGGCCAGTTCGTCGACGCCTCCATCTGGCAGCGACGAGGTGGCACGGTCCACCGCATCGTCACGCTGGGGGCGAAGCCGGCGATGTCCACGGCGGCTCCGGCAACTCAAGCATTTCTCCAAGCCTCGTACAGCAAGAAGACGTTCAGCGTCACCACGGTCCTGGTCGGCACCCAGCGACGCATCGTCTATGCGCTGGCAGACCCGCGCACCGGATACCTGATCTTCGCCGAGCGGGCGCTTCCGGCGAACCGCCGCGCTCCGGTGGCGTCGGACTCGGCGTTCGCTGAACTCCACTACGCGATCTACGTGGGCCCGGCGACGCTCGCCAATCTGTCCACCACGGACGTCGATCCCGCTGCCCTGCCGCTCAAGGGGATCACGGCCACCGTCGTCGTTCCCTTCGGCGACACGGAGCTGACGCTGACGACCAGTCGCCATGGTCACCTGGGCGCCGCGCTGAGCCAATGGCTGTGGCTGATCCTTCTCATCGCCGGACTCGTGCTGACCGGCGGCACGGTCTTCATCAGCCGCCTGCTCGACGAAAGGCGCCGCAACGCCGAGGAGCACGCCGAGATCGCCACCGGGATGTCCGAGCGGCTCCAGCGTGCGCTGCTGCCGCTGACGATTCCCTCCGTGCCGCAGCTCGAGGTCGCCGTGGAGTATCTCGCCGGCGACACGGGTGTTGCGATCGGAGGCGACTGGTACAGCTTCGTGGCGCTGGGCCCGGATCACTACGGCTTCGTGGTCGGAGACGTGTCCGGTCGCGGCATCGACGCCGTCGCGGTCATGGCCCGAGCGCGCTTCACCATTCGCGCCTACCTCCTGCGCGGCGACAGCCCGGAGGTCGCCCTCAGCGCGAGCTCCCACCACTTCGACATCAACGACGATCAGCACATCGCCACCACGATCGTGGGCATCGGCAACTGGCGTACCGGCGAGGTGACCGTGGCGAACGCCGGGCATTGCCGCCCCTTGATCATCGGCGCCGACGGCCCGCGCTTCCACGACACGAAGACCGGCCCACCCCTGGGCACGGGCCCGTTCGCCTACGAGACGACGTCCTTCGTCCTGAGCCCGGGCGACATCGTGCTCTGCTACACCGACGGGCTGATCGAGCGCCGTAACGAGACCATCGACACCGGCATGCGCCGGCTCGCGACGGTCGTTGCCAGCACCGCCCAGGAGTCGGTGGAGCAAATCGTCCAGCGGACCGTGCGGACGATGCGTACGGAGCAGCACGCTGACGACACCGCGGTCCTCGCCTTCCGCTGGCTCGGCGCCTGACGACGTTCGCTCGCTCACACCGACCCAGTGAGGAGCACGGCGATCAGGGTGTCGGCTAACCACCCTTCGTAGCGGTCGGCGGACCATCCGCGATCACGGGTCAACAGGAGAAAGACCGACGGAGCCGCCAGCGCATAGAGGGTGTCCGCTGCGCCTTGTGCTTCCCCAGCTCCGATAGCCCCCAGCTCGACGAGGCGGTCGGCGACGAGGCGTGTCCCCATCGATCTCTGCGTACGGGCGGTCTGCTCGAGCTCCGCCAGCTCCGGTGCCGTCGCAGCGCCGACCATCAGCGCATCCTCCAGACGTGCGGCGCGCTCGGAGATCACCCGATAGTTGCGCGCCTGGCGGCGGAGGAGCTCCCGCGGGTCCGTTGCGGCCATCGCCTCCTTGAACCAGCTCCGCTCCGGGATGGGAACCGGCTCATCATCACCGGCGATGGCCAGGTCCCGGGCCAGCTTCAGCAATTCGGGCTTTCCGCCCGGAACGGAGGTGAACACGGTCGCCCGGCTGACACCGGCGCGCTCGGCGATCGCCGTGACAGTGGTCGCGGGGTAACCGCGCTCGACGAACAGGTCGCCCGCGGCAGTGATGAGCGCTAGCCGGGTTCGCGACGCCGCTAGCTCCCGTCGCGGGTAACGCCGATCCGAGCCCGTCGTCCGCTCTCCGTTGCGCTCCATGGCACCATCATAGATAATTAGACTATGAGTCTAATCAATAGTGAGCCTGCCGAAACCGCACACCGTCTCTTCCAGGCCATGGAGACGGGAGACCGCGCCCTCGCCGCTGCCGTGGTGCACCCGGACCACATCAACTACGCCTCCGCCGACCAGCCACCCGCCAACCAGCAAGCGGGACTCGCCGGATTCCTCGCCACCTCCGCGTGGCTCCGGCTGGCCTTCAGCGACCTTCACTTCGACGTGCACGAGACGATCGTCGACGATGATCGTGTGGTCGCGCACGTCACCATGACCGGCCGCCAGACCGGGCCGTTCGTCGTGTGCCCGCCCGGCGCCAAGCCGGTCTCGTTCCCCGCCACCGGGGCCCACTTCGCGGTTGCACAGTGCCACCTCCTGACCGTCCGCGACGGCCTGGTCCTCGACCATGCAGCCGTCCGGGACGACCTGGCGATGATGACTCAGCTCGGGCACCTGCCGCCCACGCCGCGGGGGATGGCCCGGATGGCCCGTTGGAACATCGGCGGAGGTGCGCACCGCGCCGTTCAGAAGGCCTTCGATCTCACGGCGGCCGCCGCTACCCCGGTACTCGCTCCCACGAGCTGAGCGAGCCGCAGCGCATCGTGCGGCGCATGGCCCCGCGCGTCGTTGTCGAAGTAGACATAGACGTCGCGACCCTGCTCGGCAGCATCCCGACACCGTTTGCTCCATCTCCGCAGCGCAGCATCGGAGTAGCGGCTGGCGTACAGCTCCTGGTCGCCGTGCAGGCGGATGTAGTCGAAGGGTGCGGTGACGATGTCGAGCTGGGGCCATCGGCCGGCGGTGTCGGCCAGGACGCACGCCACCCCGTGATCACGGAGGAGGTCGGCGAAGGCAGGGACCTGAAACGTCGTGCTGCGGACCTCCAGCGCGTGCCGGAGGGGGTAGTCGATCTGGGGCGCCTCCTCCGCGACGGCCTTCACCTTGTCGTCGTGACGCGCGGCGAGCTCGACCAGCGCCGTCGTCGATCGCGGCAGTCCGGCAAGGAAGGCGTCCAGCACCGGCAGATCGAAGTCGAGCCTCTCGGGGAGCTGCCAGAGGAAGGGGCCGAGCTTCTCCCGGAGCAGAGCCGGCCCCGAGGCGAAGAAGTTGGCCAGCGCGGTCTCCGCGTTCTGCAGGCGCTTGAGGTGCGTGATGTAGCGACCGCCCTTGACGGCGAACACGAAGTCCTCGGGCGTCTCGTCGTACCAACGCTGATAGGAGCTCGGCCGCTGCAGGGAGTAGAACGGCCCGTTGAGCTCGATGGTCGTCATCAGGCCGGCTGCGTACGCCAACTCCGATCGTTGCGGCAGACCGGCCGGGTAGAAGTCACCACGCCAACTGGCGTAGCGCCACCCCGAGATGCCCACCCGGACGCGGCCACCCATCACGCACCCGGTCGTCCGGTCTCGGACGCGGTCGTCTGCCGTGCCAGCAGGGCGACCAGCTCATCGAAGCTGCCGTTCTGGGCGTAGGTCCCGCGTTGGATCGCGGCGCCGGTGCCCTGGTCGAAGATGCGCTGCACGCCAGCCTCGACCAGCGCCAGGTCGC
>JBQCJL010000127.1:0-3862 GCA_051952795.1 Marmoricola sp. | reverse complement strand
CACCCCCTCCAGACGCATGGTGGCGGTGGCGGATCCCGTGAGGCCCATCTTCCGCTCGGGCGGGTCCGCACTGAGGCCCTCCGCATCCGCGGGCACGAGGAAGCACGAGATGCCGTCGCGGTCCTCGCTCGTGCGCGCCATCACCTTGTAGAAGTCAGCGTGACCTCCGTGCGTGGTCCATGCCTTCGCGCCGGTCAGGACGTAGCCGTCGCCATCGCGCACGGCTTTGGTGGTCATCGCCGCCGGATCGCTGCCGGCGTGGGGCTCGGAGAGGCAGTACGCGCCCAGCAGCTCGCCGCCGAGCATCTCGGGGAGCCAGCGCTGCTGCTGCTCCGCCGTGCCCATCGTCGCGAGGCCGAAGCAGGACAGCACATGCACGCTGGTGCCGACCCCGACACTCGACCAGACATAGCCAATCTCCTCGACCGCCTGCAGGTAGACCTCATAGGGCTGGCCGCCACCGCCGAGCTCCTCGGGATATGGCAGGCCCAGCACGCCGGCTCGGCCGAGCGTCCGGAAGACGTCGCGGGGGAAGGTCTCGGTCGCCTCGGCCTCCACCGCACGAGGAGCGAGCTCCCGCGCGCAGATGTCGCGAACGAGTGCGATCAGATCGACGGCCTCAGGGCTGGGCAGGACACGGGACGCTGGCATGACGTCACCGTAGATGACCGACCCGTCAGCTCATCGCCCCATCCATGGCGAGGATCGCCCCGCTGATCATCCGGGCGCTCGGCCCAGCCAGGAAGGCGATCGCCTCCGCGGCCTCACGCGGCGAGATGGCGGCCCCCGGAAGCAGCGCCAGCAGGCGGTCGGCCACCCGTGCGTTGACGTCGGGCGGGAACTTCTCCGCGACCCCCGCTACCAGCGGGGTGTCGACGGTGCCGGGACACAACGCGTTCACGCGGATCCCGTCTGGCGACAGCTCCATCGCAAGTGCCTTGGTCAACAACGTCACGCCGCCCTTGGCAGCGGAATACGCCGCCGAGTACGGCTGGCCGATGTTGCCGGCCACCGAGGAGACGTTGACGACGCAGCCCTTGGCAGCACGCAGCAAGGGCAGCGCCGCTTGGATCGTGAGGAACGGACCCTTGAGGTCGATCGCATGGACCCGGTCGTACTCGGCTTCCGTGATGTGCTCGAAACGACCGAACTGGACCACCCCGGCGACATTGGCCAACACGTCGAGTCGATCGTGCGCGGCGGCGACGGTCCCGATCGCGTCGTCGACGGCGGCCTTCGACGACACGTCACACAGGATCGGGGCGACGCCATCGGGCATGGTGTCCGCGACATCGAGGGCGTAGACGACGTCGCCTGCGTCACGGAACAGCTCGGCCGTGGCATAGCCGATTCCTGACGCGGCGCCTGTGACGACGACGATCCGACTCATGGGGTCTCCTCCAGTGATGACCGTGATGGCAGCGATGTGGCGAGGTGCTGGGACAGGTCGCCCGTGCGGGCGAGAGTGAAGCGGCGTTCGGCGAAGCGCCAGCCGGCGCTCTCCTCCCGCACGAAGGTGTCGACGTAGGACCCGGTGGCGATCGGCTGCAGGGGCAGCGAGGGCGTGGCTTGCAGGACGACGTAGTTCGACGTCGCTCGGATGCTGGCGTCGTCGACAACGTCGAGCACGGTGTTCGCGACCACGTGCTGCGTCAGCGGGGTGCCATCGTCGTGACGACGCGTGGTGCCCGCATAGAGCGCCGCGATCTCCGATGATCCTCGGGCGACCACGGTGCCGTCCTCGGTGCACAGCGTTGCCTCGGCGAACAGTGCGCCGACGGCGTCGAAATCGCCAGCATCGATGAGGCGACAATAGGTCCCGAGGAGATTGCGGATGTGGTCGCCGTCGCTGAGCATGCCGCGACGCTACCCCAAAAACGAGAACACGTTCTAGTACTACCCCCGCCGAACTCGCCCCTGTTGACGCCGCCCTTGCACGTTTTTCACTCGACCTTGCGTCTACGACCGTCGGGAGCGACAGCCGAGCCGGCGCCGCGAGTCTCCTGCTGTCCGCTATTCAGAAGCGCAAGGTCGGCGTCATTTAGTGCAAGGTCGGCGTCATTAGGGGCAAGGTCGACTTGGGTGGGGACTCTTGCTCACAACCGCCTCACAGAGTGATAGTGCGCAGGTAGACATCGGCCACGGGCGGTCATGGCGTGGGAACTCTTCACGGCCTTGAGGACGGTCGCCTAGGTCGATCCCATTCAGATCGAAAGGGAACCATCCATGCGACCTAGGCTGATGCCCTCCTGGAGGAGGACGTTGATCGCGCCCGCTGTGGCGCTTCTCATCGCAACACTCGGGTTCACCGCCGCAAGCAGCGGGCCCGCGCTCGGCTCGCTGCCCACCGGGCGCACCTGGATCGTCCAGGTCGGCGCGCAGACGCCGGACGGTGCGATCCAGACCATGAACTACGGACCCGGCACCATCTGGATCGACAAGGGCGACACCGTCCGGTGGCTGGCCAAGTCCGACGAGATCCACACGGTCAGCTTCATCAACGCATCGCACCCCGACAGCGGCTACAACCCGTCGATCGCCTACATGAACACCCGGACGACGCACACCTGGATCGGACTACCTGGTCAGTTCCGCAACTCCGGGATCATGGACCTCCACTCCGACGGCCCGGGGCCGCAGTACCGCACGTATTCGCTGAAGTTCACCGGCGTCGGCACGTTCCACTACATCTGCTACGTGCACGGCGGGATGATGATGCACGGAACGGTCATCGTCCGGCAGCCCGGAACCGCCTATCCGCACACCCAGGGTTGGTACAACTCCCGGCAGGTCTGGATCAACAACGCTCTGATCGCCCACGGCCTGAACCTCTGGTCGGCCGCCATGGACACCGCGACCTCGCATCACGTCTACGTCGGTGCGGCTGACATGAGCGTCATGGTGATGCGGTACATCGCGCCGAACGTCACCATCAACAAGGGCGAGTCGGTGACCTTCGACATGGCCAAGAACACCGTCCCGGTGCCGCACACGGTGACGTTCGGGCCGGAACCGCAGGCTCCCGTTCCGGTCGGCGATCCGACAGCGTGGGACGGCACCGGAACGCTCAGCTCCGGGATCATCCTGCCCCCGGGATTCGGCCCGCCGGGAAGCTCGACCTACACGGTCACCTTCACCAAGGCCGGGACCTACCACTACATCTGCATGCTGCACGACACCATGGGGATGGTCGGAACGGTCACGGTGCAGTAGTCCGACGACGGCTCTCAACCCAACGGTTACGAACTGGACACCTGGGCTTCTCCCCCCGCTCGCCTAGCGCCCCTAGGCATAGAACGCGCACAGCGGTGTGGGGGGAAAGCACAGCGATGTGGGTGATGTCCCACCCGTTTCCGTCCCCTTGGAGAGCCCGATGTCGAAGTACCTCCGACCGGCCGCGCTCGGACTGGCGGCGGCGTCTGCCGCCGCCCTGTCCGCGGTCCCCCTCCTGAGCGCGAGCGCCCAGGCGTCCCACGCGTCAGCCCCGCATGCCAAGCACGTCCTGCTCATCTCGATCGACGGCATGCGCCAGAGCGACCTCGCCTGGTACGTCGCGCAGCACCCGAGCTCCGCGTTGGCCAAGCTGGTGCACAACGGCACCGAGTACACCAACGCGCTGGCCTCGAACCCGTCCGACTCCGACCCGGGCGGCACGGCACTCATGACCGGCGGTACCCCGAAGTCGACCGGCATCTACTACGACGTCGAGGACAGCCACAAGGTCGACGAGCCGGGCGCGGCCTGCACCCCCGGTCACGCCGCCACCGGCGGAGATGTCATCTACGACTCGCCCGATGACGCGCTGGCGGGTGCGGCGGACCTGCTCAACGGGACTCCCGGCGCCTTCCCGTCCTTCGACGAG
>JBQCJL010000126.1:0-8194 GCA_051952795.1 Marmoricola sp. | reverse complement strand
GCTACGACCAGTGGAACGGCGTCGCGATCATCAGCCGCGTGGGGCTGGAGGAGGTGACGGTCGGCTTCGACGGCATGCCGGCCTTCAAGGACAGCTCCGAGGCGCGAGCGCTCGGGGCGACCTGCGGTGGGGTCCGGATCTGGTCGCTGTACGTGCCGAACGGACGCAAGCCCGACGATCCGCATTACGTCTACAAGCTGGAGTGGCTGGCCGCGCTGCGGGCAGCCTCCGCCGCGTGGATGACCACGCCCACGGCTCTGGTCGGCGACTGGAACATCTGCCCCACCGACGACGACGTCTTCGACGTCACCCAGTTCAAGAACTCGACGCACGTCACCCCGGCGGAGCGGGCTGCCTTTCAGGCGTTCCTCGACGACGGCTGGGCGGAGGTCACGCGGGCCCACGACACCTCCTACACCTATTGGGACTACTACCGGCAGCGCTTCGAGCGCGACCGCGGGCTCAAGATCGACTTCGTGCTCGGATCCCCCGCCTTCGCCGCGCGCGTGACGGGTGCGGTCATCGATCGCGCCGAGCGGGACCCGAACACGGGGGCCGCGACGAGCCCGTCGGACCACGCTCCGGTGATCGTGGATCTGGCCGACTGAGGCATCGACGGCACCCCGCGGGGTACGGAGGCAGCGTGACCTCCTCGGCGTATGAGTGGATCCCGGAAGGCGGCGGCGTCCGCGGTCTGGCCCAGGCACTGCCGTGCTGCCGGGCATGCGAGCTGTGGTCCGACGCGATCCAGGTCGTGCCCGGTCGCGGACCGGCGCGCGCCGAGCTCATGCTCGTCGGTGAACAGCCTGGCGACATCGAGGATCAGGAGGGCGAGCCGTTCGTAGGGCCCGCCGGGAAGCTGCTGCGGGACGTCCTCAGCGGTGAGGGCCTCGATCCCGCGTCGGTCTACCTCACCAACGCGGTCAAGCACTTCCGTCACCGCGGCACTCGCGGCAAGCGACGGATCCATCAACGTCCGGCCGTCCGCCACATCTCCGCCTGCGCGCCGTGGCTGGCCGAGGAGATCAACCGCGTGAAGCCACGCGGCGTGGTGGTCCTCGGAGCCGTGGCGGCATCGGCGGTGCTCGGCCCGGACTTCAAGGTCACCGCTGAGCGGGGCCGCATCCTGCCCTGGCCCGATGAGCAGGCTCGTCGTCCGGTGTGGGTCCTCGCCACCGTTCACCCATCCGCGGTGCTCCGCTCGGAGAACCGTCTTGAGGAACGCGCACGCTTCGCCGATGATCTTCGGGTCGCCATCGAGGAGCTGGCCAGCTAGGAGCGGAGACGTCGGGATGGGCCCTGGGAATCTGGAAGTCACCTCCGCTGACGGAACGATCCTCGGCATCGAGCGCATGGGCGACGGTCCCGCACTCGTCGCGGTCCACGGCACCACGGCCGATCGCTCGCGTTGGGAGCCGGTGCATCGTGCGCTGGCCGACGCCTACACGGTCTATTTCCTGGACCGACGGGGACGCGGTGGCAGCCTGAACGAGGCCGAGGGCGAGTACACCCTGCGCCGCGAGGTCGAGGACGTCCAAGCGGTGCTGGACTTCATCGGAGGCCCCGCCTACTACCTGGGTCATTCCTACGGCGCCCTGGTCGGCATCGAGGTGCTGGCGTCCGGCGCGCCCGTCGTCAAAGCGCTCCTCTACGAGCCTCCTTTCGACGCCGGCGGGCATCACGTCATTCCGCCACCCTTCATCGACCGCTACGCGGACCTCATCCGAGCCGAGCAGCGAGCTGAGGCGCTCGACCTCTTCTACCGCGAGGTCATCGGCGTCGACCCCGAACCCCTGCATGCGCTCCCGATCTGGCAGGCACGGAGACTCGCCGCTCACACCTTGGTCCGGGAGGCTCGCGTCGCCGAGAGCTACGTCCCCGACAAGACCGTGCTGCGGAACGTGGAGGTGCCCACCCTGGTCCTCACCGGCTCGGACAGTCCTCCGGCCTTCGGTGCGGCTGCTCGCCTCGCGGTCGAGGCGCTGCCGCACGCCGAGCTCGTCGTCGCCGACGGACACGGGCACGCCATGATCGATGCGGACCCCGAGGGATTCGCTGAGCTGGTGCGCGGCTTTCTTCGCTGAGGTCAGCTCACGAGTCGCCGGATGGAAGCAACCATCGCCGCTACGAAGGCTTCACGCTGCGCGGCCGTGATCACGTCGAGGGACAAATAGGGATTCCAGTCCTCCAGCTCGACCAGGAGCAGCTCGCCGTCAGACGTACGGCAGGCGTCGACGCGCTGGATGCCGTGATCGATCCCGTTCCAATCGATGAACCGCTGCGCGAAAGCCAGATCGTCTGCGGTCGGCTCGTAAGGCGCCAGCGCCCAGCGGGCTGCCGGATCGGGCGCGTGGAGGGCGTAGTGGAACGTGCGGTCGACGAAGTAGAAGGAGACCTCGTAAGTGAAGCGCACCTCGGGTTGGACGAGCACGCCAGAGAGCTCCGCGCCCTCGAGCTCGCCGCGCTCCAGGAACCGCAGCCCCACGGAGTCCGCACCGAACAGGGGCTTCACGACGTATCGCGCAGCGGGTTGCAGCAGTCCCAGATCACTGGTCCCGATGATCGTCGGGATCACCGGATAGCCCGCTGCGGTGAGATCGACCAGGTAGCCCTTGCCGATCTGGTCCGCCCTCCCCGTCAGCTGCGGGAAGACCCTGGTCCCCGTCTCCTGCACGCGCTGACGGAAACGGTCGTAGGCCTCCCGGTAGTGGATGACCGGGCCGGTGTTGCGCACGACCACTGCGTCGGCGTCGCCCATGAGCGCCGCGGCGTCCAGCGGATGGCACAGACTCACCGTGAACTGCTCGCGGAGCACGGAGAACAAGGAGATGTCCTCGTCGCAGTAGCGCCGCCCCCGTGCCTGGTAGCTCAAATCGCTGACGAACAACACCCGAGGGGACACGGAGACCATTGTTCAGATCGGCAGATAGGTGAGCCGCACGACGTCGTCGGCGATGTCGTCGTGGGCGACCAGCCCCAGTCGCGGAGGCCGCCCGGCGAAGAACCGCTTACCCTGGCCGATGGTCACCGGGTACAGGTAGATCCGGTATTCGTCGATCAGACCCAGTTCGCCGACGGCCTGAGCCAAGGCGGGGCCGGCAACCTCGATCTCGCCGTCATGGTCGCGCTTGATCCGGCGCAGGACATCCTCGAGCTCGTCGTCGATCAGCGTCGCGTTCGGGCCGACGGCTGGCAGCGTTCGAGAGACCACCCATTTCGGTTGCCTCCGCCAGGCCGTCGCGAACGCTCGCTCCCCCGCATCCCAGGTCGGGTCGTCGTGATCCCAGTAGCGCATCACCTCATACATCTCGCGGCCATAGACAGCGCCGGCCTGAGCCTCGGCCTCCTGCACGAAATGACGGAAGAGGTTGGGTCCTGGCTGGAACCCGGTGTGATCGATGTAGCCGTCCAGCGACTGGTTCATGCTGAACACGAATCTGGCCATCACGGCACCTTCCTCGAACCACGCATCTCGACACCATTGTGCGAGCCAATCCGCGGCGGCGTCGGCGCCGAACCATCAGCAGAGTGTCTCTGGTCCTCCTGAGGCAGTCCGGCGAGCCGACGTAGACATGCCCCAGGCATGACATCCCTTGTTGCGTCGGCGCGGGGTGGCGCGGCTCTAACCGCTGCCGCGCCACCTCGTTCGCGGACCTAGCGCGGCCGGAGGGCGGGAGCGACCCACCGCCGCAGGTAAGCCCGGACGTCGTCACCGCTCCGCGGTGGATCGCCGGGGTCGAGAACGAGTGTCTGCAGATTGCGCAGCAGGACCTCCACCAGGTCTGCCTGTTCACGCTCGCTCAAGCCGATCGCATCGAGATCGAGGGGAAGCGCGGCCAGCCAGCTCCGGCCCAGCGCCACCGACGACGGCGAGGTCAGCTCGGTGACCGTGCTGCTGATCCGGCCGGGTGCCACCAGCCGATTCAGAGCCGGGTCCCCGCGCAGGTGCTCATAGATGTAGGCGACGACCTCGACCACCGCGTCGGCGACGTCGCCCTGCGCGTGGGCGCGGTAGTCGATGAGGTGCTTGACGAGCTGCCCCTGCAGCTCGGCGATCGCCTCCATCGCCGCTGCGTTGAGCAGGTCCTCCGTGCTGGAGAAATAGCGGTAGAGGGTCTGCCGGGTGATGCCCAGCTGCCCGGCGACCTCGGCCGTGGTCGTGCTCCCGGCATCGGTCAGCCGCGCGCGCGTGACCGCGAGGATCCGCGCTCGGGCCTCCGCCGCATCGGCCGGCGGTTGGCCACTCCATCCATGACTGCGCATCGCCGTCTGACCATACACTCTTGCAATTGTGTCCACCCACTTCCTACAGTCGGACCGACCCTCTTCCGCCCCTCGTCAGGAGCCCCGATGACCGCCACCTTGCCGGCCGGGTTCGACTTCACCGATCCCGACACCAACCTGGCGGGCATCCCGCACGACAAGTTCGCCCTGCTCCGCAGAACCCAGCCGATCTTCTGGGTCGAGCAACCCGAGAACGCGCGAGCCGGCATGTCCGCGGCCTCGGGCGCCGGCTATTGGGCGGTGACCAAGCACGCCGACGTGTTGGCGGTCTCCAAGAACAGCAAGGTCTTCTCGAGCCGGGAGAACGGCGTCATCATCCGCAACCCGGAGACCGCTACGCGCGAATCGATCGAGATGACCCAGGTGGTGATCATCAACCAGGATGCGCCGGAGCACACCCAGCTGCGTTCGATCATCGGCCGCGGCTTCACTCCGCGCGCGATCGGCGCCCTGGAGGAGGGGCTCGAGATCGTGGCTCGCCGCATCGTCGCCGATGCGGTGGCGGCCGGGGGTGGCAACTTCGTCGACCAGATCGCCTCGCAGTTCCCGCTCGAGGTGATCGGCGACATGCTCGGCATTCCGCCGGAGGACCGGCGGAAGATCTTCGACTGGACCAACCAGATGACCGGTGCGGAGGACGCCGACCTGGCCCGCGAGGACAACGATCCGGAAGCCGCGGCCGCCGAGGTCCTGATGTACTCCATGGGCCTGTCGGCGGACCGCAAGGCGAACCCGCGCGACGACATCGTCACCAAGCTGGTCAGCGCCGATGTCGACGGGCGTGGCCTCACCGACGACGAGTTCGGCTTCTTCGTCATCGCGTTGGCGGTGGCCGGGAACGAGACCACCCGCAACGCGACGACCCACGGGATGAAGGCGTTCTTCGACAACCCGGACCAGTGGGCGCTGTGGGTCGAGGAGCGGCCGTCGACCATGGTGGACGAGGTGATCCGGTGGGCGACGCCGGTGACGTCCTTCCAGCGCACCGCCCTCGAGGACATCGAGCTGGGTGGCGTCCAGATCAAGGCGGGCCAGCGGGTCGGCCTGTTCTACGCCAGCGCCAACCACGACGAGGACGTCTTCACCGCGCCACATGTCTTCGACATCACGCGCAACCCGAACCCCCACCTGGCCTTCGGTGGCCATGGTGCGCACTACTGCATCGGCGCGAACCTCGCGCGCACCGAGATCCGGATGATCTTCGATGCCCTTGCCGACCTCGCCCCGAACATCACCGCGACCGGTCCGGAGAAGCGCCTGCGGTCGGGCTGGCTGAACGGCATCAAGGAGCTGCCGGTCCGGTATGCCTAGGTACCGTGAAGACATGTCCGACCAAGCAGCAACCGACCTGTCCGCGCTCCTGGAGTCCTTGTCCGACCTGATGTCCGCCACGGCCACGGCCGACCCGGCGTCACCCACCCCGTGCGCGGAGTGGAGCCTGTCCGAACTGGCCGACCACATCGCGGGGAACACCGTGAACTTCGCGGTCGCGGCCGAAGGCGGCCAGCCGGATTGGTCGAGCCCCGCAGACATCGGCCCGGACGCCGCCGCCGCATTCCAGTCAGCGGCCGCCCGGCTACGGGCCGCCATCGCCGACGGCGTGTCCGAGCAGGTCGTCGCCATGGCCAGCGCCGAGTTGGCCACGCACACCTGGGATCTGACGCGCGCACTCGGGCGCACGACCACCGACCTGCCGCCCGGAGCAGCCGAGCGCGGACTGTCGTTCATGCGGTCGGGGTTCGAGTCCTCCGGACGAGGCGAGTATTTCGGGCCCGAGCAGCCGGCCCCCGACGGTGCCGACGCGTACACCAAACTGGCGGCCTACGCCGGCCGCGACGCGTGAGCCTCGCGGGCTAGTTCGTCTGCTCGAGCGCACTCAGTGCCGCGAGCAGGGCGTCGGTTCCCGGACGCAACACCTCGACCGCAGCCTGCGACGCCTCCGCCTCCCGCCCGGCTCCGATCGCGTCGGCGAGCCGCTGATAGGCAGGATGGTTCGACACCTCGGCGTCCATCACCTCGGCCAGGGCCTCGATCACCGGCTCGTAGCTGGCGCGCAGTCCGTTGTACAGGAGCCTCAGGGCGATGGAGTCAGCCCCGTCGATGACCACGTCCCAGAACGCCAGCGCCGCGAATTGCCGACCGACCGACGTGGACTCCGCGCCGAGGTCGGCCAGGGCGGCCGTCAACGCGGGCGTCAGCGCAGCGCCGCCCCGCCGGGCCGCGAGCTCGGCGACGAAGGGACCGACGTGGAGGCGCGTCTCCATGATGCTGCGGGCGGTCGCGAGGTCGACGCTGCCGCCCACCATCAGCAAGCGCGGCAGCAGATCCATCCCGGCGCTGCGACGGAAGTCGCGGACGGTGGTGGCATCGCCCTGACGCACGTCGACGAGGCCGGCGTGGTCCAGTCGCTTGAGGGCCTCACGCACCGAGGGTCGGGAGACGCCGAGCACCTCGGCCAATCTGCGCTCGCTCGGCAGGGTCTCGCCCGGGGCGACCTCACCCTGGAGCACGTCGGCGGCGATCTGGTCGAAGACGTCGTCGGCGATGGAACGACGCGCGATCGGCGTGAGCGCCATCAGAGCGCGAGTTCGGCGTCGGCGCCGTGCAGATTCTTGGCGGTCGGCGACTTGGGCACGGCGTTCGCATCCGTGGGCAGCGTCCCGAGCAGCCGGTCCGCGGTGTTGGTCGTGGTGACCGTGAACCAGTAGTGCTCGTTGCGGTAGTGATGCAGGCGATGGGCGCGCCAGATCGACTTGTAGGTCGCGCCCTTGGGCAAGTAGTCGCTGTGGATCAGGTAGTGCATCCATTCGTAGCCGATCATCAGCAGGCCGACGCAGCCCGCGAAGGTGAGCCCTGCGCCGAGCCGCGGGAAGGCCCAGAACGCGATCGCCCATTCGGCCGCGATCACCACGATCAGGGAGCGCCAGGGGATGAAGATCAACGGAAGGCTGCGCGGGTCCCGGTGGTGCGCCCGGTGCTTGATCGCGAGCTCGTAGTCCAGCGAGATGCCGGCAACCCGCCGCGGTCGCCAATGCAGGATGAAGACGTGGATGAGCCACTCGATCAACGGGAAGGCCCCCACCAGGATGGCCGGTGCCAGCGCGTCCCCCCAACTCCACTGGCCGTGGTCGAGTCGCAAGGCCCAGGCGAGGGCCCCGGACCCGGCGATCATCCACGGCGACGGGTGCTTCAGGAACTCCGCGAACGCTCCGCCCAGCGTCAGCTTCTGCTTGCGCGAAGCACCGCGACCCTCCGCGTCAGCCAGGCGCGCATGCGCGAGTTGCTCGATGTCCTCGGGAACGGCCATAGCGACAGTGTCCGCGGATCCGAGCCACTGGTCAAGTGGTCAGACCACTGCGCTTAGCGACGCGTGAGGGATCGCCCCCCGGTGCTGCTCGCCACGGCCACGAGCGCCGCCGCAACCGCGATCTCGCAGACGATCGTGAGGAGCGAGCCGAAATGGAAGACGTGACGCCCGAAGAGGCTGCCGACGAGCGACCCGATCCAGCCGAGTACCACGGTGGCGAGGACGCTGATGTCCTGGCGCCCGGGAAGCACGAGCCGAGCCAGGCCACCGATGATGGCGCCGACCAGGGCGGCACTGAGGAGCAGCCACAGCGCCCAGCCGGCGATGGCCAGGACCACGAGCAACACGATGAGGATGGCGATCAGTGCGAGCATGCGGCCAACGTACCCGGCTCAGCGAGTTCAATGCCGCGAGCGCAGGCGCACCCCGGGCATGGGCGGCGCGTGCAGAGCATCCCGCGGATCGGCGCTCGGGAGGCTGAAGCGCTCCGACGTTCCGGAGGCCAGCAGCGCCTCCCAGTCCTCCCGGTACGCCGCGATCTCCTCATGGGTGCGACCGATGAAGTTCCACCACATCACGATCTCCTCGCCGAACGGGGTGCCG
>JBQCJL010000125.1:0-2256 GCA_051952795.1 Marmoricola sp. | reverse complement strand
AAGCTCGGCCTGACGAGCGAGGATCGAGGCTTTGCCGCGGGCTCGCTTCGCCGACGGGATCCGCTTGACCACCGTCCCACCGCCGCGCCCACGCGTGGTCTCGACCAAGCCTGCTGCGCGAAGCGCCGCGATCGCCTCGCGCAGCGTCGCCCGCGAGACCGCGAGCTGCTCGGCGAGATCGCGCTCGGGCGGCAGCAACATGCCCTTGGGATACACGCCGAGCCGGATGGCGGTGGCCAGCTGCTCGACGCATCCCTCGAAGGCGTGGTGGGTGCGCACCGCGCGAAACGCCGCCGGGGGCAGCGGATGCACGTCGGGGAGCGCGGACATGCAGTCAGTCTCGATTCGTCGCGCCTCGGGTGTCAAACGACGCCGTCTGCGAAAGGTCGGATTTCATACCAATTTAACAACGAGACGTTTACAGGTCGTCTGAACGGGGTTTAACGTCACTTCCAGATCGTGTTCTGGACCGAGAGGTGGACCATGCCTGAATCGCACGAGCCCGTCGAACTCACCGCCGATGAGGCGCACCTCGCCCGCCTCGGCTACAAGCAGGACCTGGCCCGAAGTTGGTCCGGCTTCTCCAACTTCGCCATCTCGTTCTCGATCATCTCGATCCTCGCCGGCTGCTTCACCAGCTTCGGTCTGGGCTGGAACAACGGCGGTCCCGCCGCGATCGCGTGGGGTTGGCCGATCCTCTCGGCCTTCATCCTCATCATCGGTCTGACCATGTCGGAGCTGGTCTCGGCCTACCCGACGTCGGGCGGCATCTACTGGTGGGCATCGAAGCTGGGTGGACCCAAGGCCGGCTTCTACACGGGATGGCTCAACCTGATCGGGCTTCTGGCCATCGATGCCTCCGTTGCCTACGGCTGCGCCACCTTCTTCGACCAGTTCGTCGGCTACTACAGCAGCTCCTGGGCGGCCCACTACTCGCTGACGCGCGTGTTCATCGAGTTCGTGGTGATCCTGGCGCTGGCAGCGCTGATCAACATCTTCTCCAGCCACCTGCTCGCCGTCATCAACAACGTCTCCGTCTGGTGGCATGTGATCGGCAGCATCGCCGTCGTGGCGATCCTCTGGTTCTTCCTCAAGGACGGCGCCCACCACGCCTCGATGCACGCGGTCTTCGGCTCCACCGTCAACAACACCGGGTTCTTCGGCGGTCACACCAGCGGAGCCGGCTTCATCCTCTACATCCTGCCGCTGTCCGCGATCCTCACGCAGTACACGATCACGGGCTACGACGCGTCCGTGCACCTCTCGGAGGAGACCAAGGACGCAGCCGACTCGGCGGCGCGTGGCATCTGGCAGTCGATCCTCTACTCGGCCATCGGCGGCTGGATCCTGCTGTTGAGCTTCCTCTTCGCCGTCCAATCGATCAGCGGCGAGACGGCCGCCGGCGGCAGTGTCTTCGGCATCTTCGGCCAGGCACTCACTCCGCACACCGCCGGCGTGGTGGTCTTCATCTCGACGGCGGGACAGTTCTTCTGCACCTGTGCGTGCATGACGAGCACGAGCAGGATGATGTTCGCCTTCAGCCGCGACAAGGTGGTGCCCGGTCACCAGCTGTGGTCGAAGCTCAACGCGCAGCGGGTTCCGGTCTACGGCGTCATCGCGTCCGCGGTGATCGCACTGATCATCACCCTTCCGGCGCTGGTCAAGGTCGACATCAACGGCGCCCCGGTGCCGGTCGCCTTCTTCGCGGTGGTCTCCATCGGAGTCATCGGGCTGTACCTCGCCTTCGCGATCCCGATCTGGCTCCGCTGGAGGCACGGCGACAAGTTCGAGGTCGGGCGGTGGAACAACGGCAGCAAGTACAAGTGGATGAACCTCGTCGCAGTGATCGAGATCGTGATCATGAGCGTGGTCGGCCAGCTGCCGACCGCGCACGTGGGCGTGCCGGGGTTCCACGGATTCGCGATGAAGTACGTGAACTACGCGATCCTGGTGGTCCCCGGAGCACTTCTCCTGCTGTGGATCTACTGGCACGCCTCGGTCAAGAACTGGTTCACCGGACCGGTTCGCACCATCGACGACGAGCCGCAGAAGGTCACCGTCTAAATCGAGCGTTCGGGGGAAGGCCGAGGGAGCACACTGGAGACATGGCGACCTCGGCCTTCGATCTCTTCAAGGTGGGCATCGGGCCTTCCAGCTCACACACGGTAGGGCCGATGGTGGCGGCGGGACGGTTCCTTGCCGCGCTGCGGGACTCTGGAGCCCTCAACCAGACCACGTCGGTCCATGTGGAGCTCT
>JBQCJL010000124.1:0-2942 GCA_051952795.1 Marmoricola sp. | reverse complement strand
GGGCGTCGACCTGGTCGCGGTTGCCGACCCGGGTGGCGACCCGCATGGCGTTGCGGGTAATCGTCCCCTGCACGCGAGCATCGAGGAGCTGATCGCCGAGAAGCTCGACTACTGCATGGTGGCGGTGCCCACGATCTATCACGAGGAGGTCGCGCTCGCACTGGCCGCGGCCGGCGTCCACGCGATGATCGAGAAGCCGCTGGCCCAGGACACGCCCTCCGCCCAGCGGATCGCCGACGCCTTCGAGTCCGCGGGTCTGGTCGGCGCGGTCGGCCACATCGAGCGGTACAACCCCGCACTCCAGTCCGCGCGCAAGCGCTTGGAGAACGGTGACCTCGGCAAGGTCTACCAGGTGGTCACGCGACGGCAGGGTCCCTTCCCGGCGCGCATCGCCGACGTCGGCGTCGTCAAGGACCTGGCCACGCACGACATCGACCTGACCGCCTGGGTCACGCAGCAGCCGTTCGTCAGCGTGTCGGCCCGCACGGCGCATCAGGCCGGACGCGAGTACGAGGACATGGTCTCGGCGGTCGGACATCTGGCGGATGGGACCATCACCAGCCACCTCGTGAACTGGCTGAGCCCGTTCAAGGAGCGGCTCACCGTGATCACCGGCGAGAAGGGCGCCTTCGTGGCCAGCACGCTGACCGCGGACCTGACCTTCCACGCGAACGGCTCGATCGACCAGAGCGAGAGCCCCAACTCGCACTTCCGCGGCGTCACCGAGGGCGACGTGATCAAGTACGAGCTAAAGCGTCCCGAGCCGCTCATGACCGAGCACGAGCAGTTCCGCGATGCCGTGCTGGGCAAGGAGTCCGACATCGTGACGCTCCGGCAGGGGCTACGGACCGTCCAGGTGGCCGAGGCGATGATCGAGTCGGCCAAGGACGGCACCGTCATCACCTTGGCTCCTTGAGCCCGGATCGACCGATGGCGACGGAGAGCGGCTGGCGCCTCCTGCTGGCGAAGCTGCTCGCACTGCTGCCGGAGCGCCTGCAGATGCTCCTGCGCCCGGCGAAGTACGGATTCCCCGCCAGCGCCGTGCCCGACCCCGTTCAGCCGCCGTCGTCGGCGATCAGGCTGTACATCGCGCCGGTGAACTCCGCCGCCCAGGGCTACCGGTGGGCGCGGGCGGCCGAACTGCTGTCCGGTGTGAGCGCCGTCGACATGCAGCATCGGGGAGCGGCGGACTACGGATTTCCGGCCGACTACGCCCTGCCAACCGAGGTGTTCCTGCGCTCGGATCGCTGGCAGCGCCGCCAGTTCCGAGCCGTCTCCCGCGGTTTCACCCACGTGCTGATCGAGTCGCAGCGGCCGATCTTCGCCCGTCTCTTCGACCACAGCGTCGAGCGGGAGGTCGCCGCGCTGCGCGCCGCCGGCCTGAAGGTGGGGATGCTCTGTCACGGGAGCGACATCCGGCTGCCGAGCCGGCACGCGGCGTGGGAGCCGTGGTCGCCCTTCGCCGCGGCCGAGTGGGAGCTCACCGCTGTCCTCGAGGACCGCGCTCGTAAGGCACACGAGATCCTGCGCGCCGCCGACGCTCCGGTGTTCGTCTCGACTCCGGATCTGTTGATGGACTGGCCGGCGGCCCAGTGGCTGCCGGTGGTGGTGGACCCGGCTCGCTGGCGTTGCGGGACCCGGCCGTTGGACGCTCGCGTGCCGGTGGTCCTGCACGTGCCTTCGAACCCTGTGGTCAAGGGCACCGCTCTCATCGAGCCGGCCGTGCGCCGCTTGGTCGAAGAAGGGCTGCTCGACTACCGACAGGTACAGGGCGTGCCGGCCGACGACATGCCCGCGCTCTACGCCAGCGCCGACATCGTTCTCGAGCAGTTCCGCATGGGCAACTACTCCGTCACGGCCGTCGAGGCGATGGCGGCCGGGCGCCTGGTGCTGGGACACGTCCACGACCAGGTGCGCGACCACGTTCGCGCCACGCATGGCCTCGAGCTCCCCGTCCTCGAGGCCACACCCGACACCCTGGAGAGCGTGCTGCGAGCCGTGCTGGCCGACCGGGAGCGCTACCAGGCATCCGCCGCGGCGGGCCCCGCCTTCGTCGACGCGGTCCACGACGGGCGCGCCTCGGCGGCGGTACTCGAAGGCTTCCTGCGGGAATGAGAGGACGACCATGACGACTGCTGACGACACTCCTCGCTACGGTCCGGCGCTGGCGAATCCTCGGATCGCCTTCGTCGTGTTCAACGCGATGACGCACGACACCCGGGTGATCCGGGAGGCCCAGGCCGCGATGGCCGCGGGCGCGACCGTGCGCGTCTTCGCCTACGGCGGCAAGCACATCGGTCTGATGCCCGCGGGCATCGACCAGGTTGACGGGGTCGAGGTGGAGCGGGTCCGCATCAGCTCACTGGCCGCGATCGTCTTCGCGCTGCTGGCGCTGCGCAAGCGTCTCCGGCGCAGCTCTGCGTCGGCGGCGGCCGGTACCGCACAGGCGCCGAGCAAGCCGGGGACCACGGCGGTCGTGGCGAGTCCGCTGCTGCCCGCGTCCGTGCTCAACGGCCCGCTGGGTGCGGTGCTGCGCCAGGGCCTGCGGATGGACGTCACGCTGCGCCAGATCTCGTTCTGGCTCCGAGCGACGCGCGCGGTGCGGGCGTGGGGCCCGGATCTGGTCCATGCGCACGATGCGAACACGTTGATGGTGGTCGGTCATGCGGCGCGCAAGCTGAAGGTGCCGTTCGTCTACGACTCCCATGAGCTGTGGACCAAGCGCAATGTCTCCGGTGCCCGTCCCGTCGCGCGCCGCCTCGAAGGGCCGATGGAGCGTTTTTGGATTCGGCGTGCTGGGGCGGTGATGACGGTCTCGCCGAGTATTGCTGAGTGGTTGCGTGATGAGTATGGGTTGGAGCGGACGCCGGCGTTGGTGCGCAATATTCCGCCGTTCAGTGGGGTGATGCCGCGGCGTGAGGAGGGGCGTTTGCGGGAGTTGG
>JBQCJL010000123.1:0-2831 GCA_051952795.1 Marmoricola sp. | reverse complement strand
AGCTGCTTGTCGATGCCGATGACGCCGAACTTGGTCGGGCCCTCGACGGCGAAGGTGATGCCTTCAGGAGCGTCGAAGATGATCGGGTGCGAGTAACCGAGCTGGAACTCCAGCTGGGTCGGGCCCTTGGAGAGCACGCGGTAACCCACGCCGACGATCTCGAGCTTCTTCTCGTAGCCGGTGGTGACACCGACGACCATGTTGTTGATGAGCGTGCGGGTCAGACCGTGCAGCGACTTGCTCACGCGCTCGTCGTTGGGACGCTTCACCTCGAGGGTGCCGTCCTCGGCCTTCTCGACCGTGATCGGCGCCGCGACGCTGTGGGACAGCGTTCCCTTGGGGCCCTTGACGGTCACGAGGCGCTCATCGAGCGCGACGTCGACACCCGCGGGGACGGGAACAGGAAGTTTTCCGATTCGAGACATGTCAGATCGCTCCGATCACCAGACGTAGGCGAGGACTTCCCCACCCACGCCCTTCGAGTTGGCCTGACGGTCCGTCAACAGACCCTGGCTGGTGGAGATGATCGCCACGCCGAGGCCACCGAGGACCTTGGGCAGGCCGGTGTGCTTCGCGTACACGCGCAGACCCGGCTTGCTGATGCGGCGGACGCCGGCGATCGAGCGCTCACGGTTGCGGCCGTACTTGAGGGTGATGTCGAGCGTCTTGCCGACACCCTCGTTGTCGCGCACCGAGAAGGAGGTGATGTAACCCTCCTGCTTGAGGATCTCCGCGACGCCTTCCTTCAGCTTGCTGTAGGGCATCGACACGGAGTCGTGGTACGCCTGGTTGGCGTTACGCAGACGCGTGAGCATGTCTGCGATCGGGTCGGTCATCGTCATGATGTGTTCTTTCTTCTACGGTTTCCCTCTCGGGACCTGCAGATTCCTTTCGGTGGTGAGTGGCCTAACCGCAACCACTCGCGGGCTCCGGGGCCGGGCCCCGGTTGGTCTAGCAGCCGGCGAAGCCGGTTTCAGTTATTACCAGGAGCTCTTGGTGACACCGGGCAGCTCGCCACGGTGCGCCATCTCGCGGAGGCAGATACGGCACAGGCCGAACTTGCGGTAGACGGCCTTCGGGCGGCCACAACGCTGGCAGCGCGTGTAGCCACGCACCGCGAACTTGGGCTTGCGGGCGGCCTTGACCTTCAGCGAAGTCTTCGCCATGTCAGTTCTCCTTGAACGGGAACCCGAGCTGCTTCAGCAGCGCGCGACCCTCGTCGTCGTTCGTGGCCGTCGTGACCACCGTGATGTCCATACCGCGCGAGCGGTCGATCCGGTCCTGGTTGATCTCGTGGAACATCACCTGCTCGGTCAGACCGAAGGTGTAGTTGCCACGGCCGTCGAACTGCTTCGGCGACAGGCCACGGAAGTCGCGGATACGCGGAAGCGCGGTCGCGAGCAGGCGGTCCAGGAACTCCCACATGCGGTCGCCGCGCAGCGTGACGTGCGCACCGATCGGCATGCCCTCACGCAGCTTGAACTGCGCGATGGACTTGCGGGCCTTGGTGACCTGCGGCTTCTGGCCGGTGATCGCGGTGAGGTCGGTGATGGCGCCCTCGATCAGCTTCGAGTCACGAGCGGCCTCGCCGACACCCATGTTGACCACGATCTTGGTCAGGCCGGGAACCTGCATGACGTTCGCGTAGTCGAACTGCTCGCGCAGCGCGGGAGCGATCTCCTCGCGGTACTTCGTCTTGAGGCGCGGGGTCACCCGCTCGACAGTGGTCTCAGACATCAGATTTCCTCACCGGTCTTGCGCGAGATACGCACGCTGCGCTCGACCTTGTAGCTCGACCCGTCGGGGCGCTGCTTGGTGGCCTCCACGCGCTTGAAGCCGACGCGGGTGGTGCCCTTGCCCTCGACGAGCGCGACGTTCGACACGTGGATCGGCGCCTCGGCCGTCACGATGCCGCCCGTGGTGCCGGAGCCGTCCTGGACGGTCTTGGTGTGACGCTTGACCAGGTTGACGCCCTCGACGATGACGCGGGACTCCTCGCGCAGGACCGAGATGACCTTGCCCTCGGCGCCCTTGTCCTTGCCGGCGATGACCCTGACGGTGTCGCCCTTCTTGATGGCAGCCGTACCCATCACAGCACCTCCGGAGCAAGCGAGATGATCTTCATGAACCGCTTGTCACGCAGCTCGCGGCCGACGGGGCCGAAGATGCGCGTTCCGCGGGGCTCGCCGTCGTTCTTGAGGATGACGGCCGCGTTCTCGTCGAAGCGGATGTACGAGCCGTCGGGACGGCGGCGCTCCTTGACGGTGCGCACGACGACCGCCTTGACGACGTCGCCCTTCTTCACGTTACCGCCGGGGATCGCGTCCTTGACGGTCGCGACGATGATGTCGCCGATGCCGGCGTAGCGACGTCCCGAGCCACCGAGAACACGGATGCAGAGGATCTCCTTCGCACCGGTGTTGTCGGCGACCTTGAGCCGCGATTCCTGCTGGATCACTTGGCCTTCTCCAGAATCTCAACCCCGCGCCAACGCTTGGTGGCACTCAGCGGGCGGGTCTCCATGATCAGGACCCGGTCGCCGACGCCGCACTCGTTCGGCTCGTCGTGGGCCTTCAGCTTCGACGTACGGCGCATGACCTTGCCGTAGAGGGCGTGCTTCACGTGGGCCTCGACGGACACGACCACGGTCTTGTCCATCTTGTCGCTGACCACGATGCCCTCGCGGACCTTGCGCGCGGTGCGCTCGTCAGCCTTCACTGCTGCGTCGCTCATGCGTTGTTCTCCTTCTCGCTACCCGGAGCCGTCCGGATGCCGAGCTCACGCTCACGCACCACGGTGTAGATCCGCGCGATGTCCTTCTTGACGGTCCG
>JBQCJL010000122.1:0-15056 GCA_051952795.1 Marmoricola sp. | reverse complement strand
TCGGCGAACGCCGGTTCGACTCCGTCGTCAACTTCCTGTCCTACGACGAAGACGACGTGCAACGCATGGTCCGCCTGTTCTCGGGCCGCGTCGGCCAGTACGTGCACATCAGCTCCGGCTCGATCTATGCGAAGCCGGTTCTGCAGACCCCCATCACGGAGTCGACACCGACCGCACCGAACCCTCCGCTGCCGTAAGCTACGGCGAAGTGGCGAGCCGAGCGTGCGCTGTTCGACGAGCACCGTGCATCCGGATTCCCCATCATCGTCGTCCGGCCCTCGCACACCTACGACGACCAGAACCCGCCCCTGCCCGGAGGATGGACGATCCTCGATCGGCTGAGCCGCGGAGCGGAGATCCCTGTGCACGGCGACGGCACATCGCTGTGGACGCTCACCCACGCCGAGGACTTCGCCCAGGGCCTGGTCGGGTTGCTCGGCAACTCGCGCACGATCGGCGAAGTGTTCAACATCACGAGCAACGATGTCTACACGTGGGACCAGATCTACACCGTGGTCGCGAGGGCCATGTGCGTTCAGCCACGGATCGTGCACCTCGCCAGCGAGTTCTACCCGCTGATCGCGCCTGACTGGTTCTGGTCCGGCGAGATGGTCGGCGACCTCGGGCACTCCGCCGTCTTCGATATGTCGAAGATCCGCCGTTTCGTACCCGGATACGCGCCCAAACTGACATTCGAGCGCTCCGTTCACCGAATGCTGGCCTGGCGTGCCGAACATCCTGAGCTCGCCCGGGGCGACGAAAAGACCGAGGCCGTGCTCGATCGGCTCGTCGCGGCCTATCGTGACGCCAGGACGGCCGTGGCGAGGCATACTCCTGTCGTGCCGGCAAAAGCGGAGGAGACCGTGCAGGCGGAGTCGGATGCCGCCGGCCAGGGGGCAGTCGAACCGAGGGAGGTGCGGGCGTGAGTCTGTGCACGAGATCGCTCGGCACAAGCGGCATCGACGTCACCGAAGTGTGCTTCGGCACAAGCCCCCTTGCCAGCATGGCCCGGCTCTACGGGTACGACGTGGACGAGCGGCGGGCCATCGACACGGTGCTGGCCGTGCTCGACAGCCCGATCCGCTTCATCGACACGTCGAACGGATACGGAGAGAACGGAACCGCGGAGCGACGCATCGGCGCCGCGCTTCGGGAATACGGCGGACTGCCAGGAGACGTCGTGCTGGCCACGAAAGTCGACCCTGACCCGGTGACAGGCGACTTCTCCGGCGCGAGAGTCAGAGCGTCGCTGTACGAGAGCCTCGAACGTCTCGGCGTCGACCGGGTACCGCTGCTGCACCTGCACGACCCGGAGCGCATCCCTTTCGAGCAAGGCACGGCCGACGACGGACCCGTCGCGGCACTCGTCGCGCTCCGAGACGAGGGCGTCGTGGACCGGATCGGCGTCGCCGGAGGCCCCATCGGGCTGCTGGGCCGCTACCTCGACACGGGCGCCTTCGACGTGCTCCTCAGCCACAACAGGCACACCCTGCTCGATCGATCGGCAGATGAGCTCTTCCAACAGGCTCACGAGCGCGGAATCGGCGTGCTGAACGCAGCACCGTTCGGCGGCGGGATGCTTGCCAAAGGTCCCGCGGTGCAGTCGGGGTACGCCTACGGCGAGCGTGACGAGCGCGTGGCAGCGGCCGCGGCGGCCATGCAGGACGCCTGCCTGCGCCACGGCGTCTCCCTCGCCGCCGCTGCTCTGCAATTCTCGCTCCGCTCGGAGTTCATCGACTCGACCGTCGTCGGCATCTCCACGCCCGAGCGCGTCGAGCAGACGCTCGAGCACCTTGATGTGGAGATCCCCGCCGAGTTGTGGGACGAACTCGAGGCGCTCGCGCCGTCCAACGAGCTCTGGCTCGACTGATATCGAGGAGCATGAAGCCGACCGCGAAGGACATGAGCCGTAGGCGATTCTCTGGACCCGAATCTTTGGCGGAGACGGAGGGATTTGAACCCTGACGGCGCTCCTTAATCGGCTTCAAAGCCCCCGGAAAACCGCGGAATATCGCAGCACTTCGATGACCTTGCACCTGTCTCGGTTACTGCAGTTGTGGGGTTTTTGTGGGGGCTGCGCTGCCCGTCCACTCAAGGTTGCCAGAGCTGTGAAAGCTCCGCGCGCAACATACGAATGTCCTCCGCCGCGATGGACCCTGCCGCCATCTGCAGCACCGTGTTCAGCGGGACAGGCCTGGCCACGGCGATCATCGGGCTGTCGGCGACGCCGGGAACTATGCGATCGAACACCTCGCGCGATTCCGGGTCGTCCAGGAGCTCACCGAGGGTGGTGAGGTCCGGGTCGATCCGCCCCCAGCTCACTGACTCATCCGAAATAGTGTGAGCTGCAGGGACGCGCGAAGCGCGAAGATCCGGGTAGGGCGTGCGCGGCGAGGGGCGGGGCACCGACGAGCTCCAGCTATGGTCACCTGCTGTGACGACCTCCGATTCGCCGCCCGGCAGCTGGACGTGGGCGGTCACACCGTCGGGGATGGTTACCAGGACGGTGACATCGGTCCCGTCGCGCTCCCAGCGACTGCTGATGAGGCCGTACTGAGTCTCGAGCGTTCCTTCCGCCCACGTCAGGCGGTCATCGAGGTGGGGACGAATGTCGACCCTGGTGTAGCCCGGCTCGGCCGGCACGATTCCGGCGACGTACTCGTGAAGGAACGCGATCACCGCGCCTTTGGAGTAGTGGTTGAGCGACTCGTGCGGGTTCCCATCGGCGTCGATGCCGGACCAGGATTCCCATACCGTGGTGGCTCCGCGTTCCAGCATGACCAGCCAGCCTGGCTCGTCCGTCTGGAGCAGGAGGTTGTAGGCCACGTCGGCGTAGCCGTGGTCTGCGAGGACGGGCAGCAGCATCCCCGTCGAGAGGAACCCGGTGCCCAGATGAGTGCCGTTCTCCTCGATCAGACGCACCAGATGATCGGCCGCTGCGGCCGCCAGCTCGACGGGGATGAGCCCGAAGGCGAGTCCCCGGACGTAGTTCGCTTGGGTGGGGACGGTGAGCGTCCCATCGGCGTTGAGGAACTCCGTTCGCCACGCCTCGACGACCTCCCGCGCGAGTCGGGCGTACCGCTCGGCAGTCTCCGCGTCTCCGATCACCCCGGCGGCTGCCGCGGTGAGCTGCGCAGAGCGGGCCAGGTAGGCCGTGGCGACGATGGCTGGGTCACCCTGCGGGTTGAACGGCGCGTCGGGTTCCAGCCACTCGCCCCAGTGCCATCCGGTGTCCCAGAGGAACCGCTCGTGCGCCGCGGGCTCTGGCCGTGAGGCGATACGGCTGGGATGCCGGCCGCCGGCGGCGGTCCGCGCGGCGAAGTCGACCCAGGACCGCATCATGGGTGCGGTCTCGGCCAGGATGCTCGGGTCGCCGTAGGCGCGGTAGAGCTCCCACGGCACGATCGTCGCAGCGTCACCCCATCCGGCGGAGCCGTCGAAGGAGATGGGGATGACCGGGTCGGGCTCGATTCCGCAGTCGGGTGCGACGTTGGTGATCTTTCCGTCCGCGTGCTGGTCGTCCGCCAGCGACGTGAGCCACTTGCGGGCGAAGCCGGTGATGTCGTCGAGGTAGGCGGCGCTGCGGGCGAAGATCTGAAAGTCGCCGGTGTAGCCCCAGCGTTCGCGCTGCGGGCAGTCGGTGGGGATGTCGAGCGTGTTGGCCCTCCAGCTGGCGACGGCGATGCGGTGCAGCTCGTTGAGTCGCGGATCGCTGGAGGTGAACGTTCCGATGCGGCGCAGGTCGGTTCTCACTAGGTGCGCAGTGATGTCGTCGTGGGCGAGGTCGTGGGCGAGCCCGTCGACCGCGACATAGCGGAAGCCGTGGCTGGTGTGCCGGGGCTCGAAAACGTCGGACGGGTTGCCGCGGGAGATGACGGTGTCGCGTTGTCCGACAGGGAGTTTCGGCAGCCCGGGCGCGACAGTGATGTCAAGGTTCCGGAGCGTGAGGTCTCCGTCGTGGTCGAGCGCCTCCCCGTGTGTGAGGTGGGTGGCGGCGCCCGCGAGGCCGAGCCTGGTGAGGCGGACCCAGCCGTTCAGGTTCTGCCCGAAGTCCACGATCTGCCGACCGTTCGGGAGGCGGACGATCGACACCGGCGTGAATGTCTCGGTCTTGCGTACCGGCGGCGCCACCGACCACACCAGTCTGTCCTCGTCCAACGTCAGCGGGCTCTCCGCGAGGATGACGGGCTGCCAGTCGGCATGCCCGATTCCACGCAGATCGCTGGTCTGCCCGTCCATCAGGTCGGCCTGGTTGATCGCTCCGATCCCGGTCTCCCACGTGTCGTCGGTGACCACCCGGCTGGTGTTTTCTGCCGTCTCGATGGAGAGAGCCGCGATGACGGCCGTCTGCGTCCCGAAGCTGTCGGCCACCCGATGAGCTCCGACACGGCCGCGGAACCATCCGTCGCTGACAACGAGGACGAGTTCGTTCTCACCTTCGCTGAGCATGGCGCTGACGTCGTATTGCTGCACCTGGAGCGTCGATCGATAGCTCGTGATGCCCGGAGTCAATTCGAGGTCGCCTACGCGTTCGCCGTTGATGAACGCCTCGTAGACGCCATGGGCCGTGGCGGTCAGGATCGCGCTCGTCGGAGCCCCGGTCACCCCGAAGACGCGCCGGAACTCATACGCCGGGCGCTGACCGGCCGGTGGGGTGGCCTCCGGCGTGCTGATCCAGGTGGCGTCGGCCAGGGCGGCCGCGGGTGACGTCTGCTGAAGCGTCGACATGAATGGGAGTTCTCTTCCTGATCAGGATCGCAGGATGCGCACGACGTCGTCGTGAACGCGTTTCGCTTCCGGGGTGGCCGAACGGCTGAGCCCCACAGCGTGATTCGCGTCGGGGGCATAGGTGAAGCCGCCCGTGTTGCCTGCCTCACGCAGGAGACGGTAGGCGTCCAGGGCTTGAGGCAGCAAGAGATCGCGACCTCCCGACACCAGGTGCACCGGCGGCAGGCCCTCGAAGCGTCCGCGGAGCGGGCTGACGATCGAGTCGGACGTCGGCAGGTCGGCAGCCCAGATCCGACCCCACTGCCGGAGTTCGGCCGGGTCGAGAATGGCGTCCCAGCTCTCGAGCACCTCCGCGGCAGGATGCGTGAATTCGACGTCGAGCCACGGACTCAGCAGGATGGCGGCCCGCACGCCCTCCGGATGTCGCTGCAGCACGCTCAGTGCCAGGCCGCCTCCCGCGGAGTCGCCGACGAGGTACACCTCCCCCGCACCTCGCTGCGCGATCGTGTCTGCCAGGACGTGCGATACGAGCTCGTGAGCGCGAGAGGCGTCGCCGACGGGAGCGACCTCGTAGAGCGGTACGACCGCGTCGATCCGGGCGGCCGTCGCGAACTGCGCCACGGCGTTCCAGTGCGCGGACGAGATGGGGAGCGCATACCCGCCACCGGCGAGGAAGACGACAGCCCGGCCGCGTGGCGTGCCACGGTGACGGAGGGTCACGACGGTCGAACCGGCCACCTGCGCTTCGCTGACGTGGAAGCGCTTCTGCACCGCAGCCGGTATCGCCGCCGGGGCGGGCGTTCCCTCTGCGCGACGACGCGCGACCTCGTCGGCGACGTCCTGCGTGCCGCCGTGGGCGACCACTCGTTTGACGATCGCGTCCATCGCCAGCGCTCGAATCGACATGGCACTCCTGGTTCTGCGCGGTCCGGTTATGGACGCGACGCGGCGCGATGCTCCGGCTTGGCGACGGGGTCGCCGTGCGCGGGCTGCTCGAAGAGCTGCGCGAGGAATGGATTCCGCTCGGCCTGACGCTCGTAACCGGCACTGTCACGCGTGCAGTCCGGGCACCAGTGCCCGCCGAGAAGGATCAGGAGCGGACTGGCGGCGAAGATGTGTCCAAAGGCGCAGCTCCAGATCAGCGGCTCACGGGGATGTCCTTCGTGAACGACTGGTGAGATCAGCTCTCCGCCACGGAACTCAGCAGCCCGGGCGTAGTCGTTGCGGTTCCACTCACCCGGTTGCGTGCTCTCGTCGAAGCCGTGGTCCAGGTACGAGGGAGTGCGGGACGGCTCGGGTTCGACGAAGGTCGTCCAGTCTCCGATGGCGTGCCACTCGTTCAGGGAGCCGAAGTGGGCGCTGATCGCCGGCTGGTCGCGGTGCGCGATGGCGTGCATCGTGCCGCGGGGCTTCCTGGTGAGCGGGCGCATGACCAGGTTCTTCACGATCCACCCCGGCACCCGCCCTGCGGACTTCACCGAAGCGGGCAACGTCGCCACAGCACGGTCGAGGGCGTCCGTGAAGGTGTCGCGGCGGAAGGGGACGATCTCGTTGAGCCTGTCGCTGTCGGTGTACCAGTGTCCGTGGAAGTTCCGGGTGGCGAACCAGTCACGGTCGTACCAGCTGCGCACGTCCGCGACGCCGAGTGCTCCGCTGATGGCGGTCTGCAGCTGCCAGTTCGTCAGCCGCCACTCCTCGCCGCCGCCGATGTTGTAGATGCTCCCCCAGAACTCGTCCGGCAGGTCGCGTTCTGCGATGCCGGCGAGGAGGCGGGCGGAATCCTCGGCGGTCGCCCACTCCATGACGCCACCGAGAGTGGAGTGGGTCATGATCGGGTCGCGAAGGGCGAGCATCCCCGGATGGAAGATGCCGGTCTGGCGCAGCCAGGCCCACTTCGGCAGCTTCGACTCGATCAGGAGCTTCTCGGCGACGACTTTCGTCTGCCCGTACTCGTCGAACTGGGACACGCGGATGGGATCGCCGACCCTGCCCCAGTGGATCGGCGGAGTACGGTCACCCGTCTCCGCGACCGAGCCGATCCCCACGACACCGACCGAACCGGGGTCGGGCAGTGCGCCGACGGCGCGGATGATGTTCTGCATGCTGCCGATGTTCACCCGGTGCGCGAGCGCGGGATGCTGGTCCGCCAGCGGGGAGACGACAGCCCCGACATGGAGGACCAGGTCGACATGCCGGATGGCGCGCTGGACATCGGCGTAGTTCAGCAGATCGCCCCAGAAGACTTCGAGGTTCTCCATGCCTGCGAACTCGGCCAACGCCGCTCGGTCGCGCTCCGTGTCCAGCGCGAACGCGACGACGCGCGTCCGGTCCCCTCGTTCACGGAACTCGCGAAGCGTTGCACGGCCCCAGTTGCCCGAGGCGCCGGTGAGCAGGACGCGGGGCCGCGGGTCGAGGGCCGTCACTGTGCTGCCGCCGCGAGGCCGACGCTGCCCGCGACATCGCTACTGCTCAGAGCGATGAGCTGGTCGAGTGCCTCGTCGGGGATCTCGACTCCGGGGAAGCGGGCGAACTGACCCATCGGCATGGACTCCACCATCTTCAGCATGTTGCCGTTGGATTCGGCCGCCGCGAGCTGTTCCTCGGATGCACCGGCCATCATCGCCTGCATCAGCGCTGGACCGACCACGGGATGGCCGAACCAGTCGCCGACAGTCGATTCGAGTGACAGCACCTTCGGGGCATCCACGTCGCCGTCGAGGTCGATCGCCTGGTGGGCGACGATCTGCTCGGCGGAATCGCCCACCTGGACGCTGTAGCTTCCGGGCGCGACCCACCAGCGGGACTCCGGTGCATCCCAGAAGGCGAACGCACGCCGGCCCAGCGGGATCTCCACGGTCGCGCTCTCGCCCGGGTCCAGGCGCACCTTGGCGAACCCGGCCAGTTCCCGGGAGGGTCTCCGAACCGGCGAGTTCCCCGGCGCGACGTACACCTGTACGACGTGAGCACCCGTGACAGCGCCGGTGTTCGTGATCGTGACGCGAGCGAGCGCGCTGTCAGCGCCGGTGGTTTCGACCTGCAGGCTGGACTGGAATGTCGTGTAGCTCAGCCCGTGCCCGAAGGGGTAGCGGACGTCGCGGCCCACGGTCGTGTAGTAGCGGTAGCCGACGAACACGCTTTCGCTGTAGCGGACGACCTCGTTCTCGCCGGGGAAAGAGAGGTAGGAGGGGGTGTCCTCCAACCGCAGCGGGATGGTCTCCGCGAGCCGGCCGGACGGGTTGATCGCGCCGGTGAGGACACCGGCCAGGGCGTGGCCTACGGCCTGGCCGAGCGCCCAGCCTTCGACGATGGCGTCGACGCTGTCATGCCATGGCTCGAGCGAGACGACGCCCCCGTTGGAGAGCACGATGACCGTGCGCGCCGCGACGGCTGCAACAGCTTGGATGAGGCGGACATGGGCGTCGGGCAGGTCGATGTGCGCGCGATCGAAGCCCTCGGACTGGTCCTCCTCGTAGAGCCCGACGAACACCACGGCGACATCGGAATCCTGAGCCGCCTCGACCGCCTCCTCGCGGAGACGCTCATCGGCTTGCGAGTTCGCGCGGTCGTAACCGGGGGCGAAAACGATCCCCGATCCCAGCTGGGCGCGCAGCTCTTCCAACGGGATATCGAGCCGGGTCGGGTTGACGTGGGAGCTGCCGCCGCCCTGGTACTGCGGCTCTGCTGCGAGCTGTCCCAGCACGGCGACACGCTGACCCGGGCGCAGCGGCAGCGTCTCGCTCTCGTTGCGCAACAGCACGACCGCTTCGGAGGCCGCGTGACGGGCCAACACGTGGTGAGCGTCAGCGTCGAACGAGCGATCGCCGTCACCGGGTGCGGTGCGCTCGGCGAGGCGCGCCAGCCGGGCGAGGCTGCGCTCGACGACAGACCGGTCGAGCCGTCCATCGCGGACGGCGTCGATGATCGCCTGCGTTCCCTCGTCTCCGGTGCCGGGCATCTCCAGGTCGAGGCCGGCCTTCAGAGCCTGCACCCGATCCTTGATCGCACCCCAGTCGGAGACGACGAGGCCGTCGAAGCCCCACTCGTCACGGAGCAGCTCGGTCAGGAGCCACTCGTTCTCCGACGCGAAGGATCCGTTGATCGCGTTGTAGGCGCTCATCACCGTCGCCGGATCGGCTTCGGTGACGACCTGCTCGAACGCGGGAAGGTAGAGCTCGCGGAGGGCGCGGTCGTCGACCTGAGCGTCCACGCGCATCCGGTCCGTCTCCTGGTTGTTGACCGCGAAATGCTTGACGGACGCTCCCACTCCCGTGCTCTGCAGGCCGCGCACGTACTCGGTGGCGAGAGCTCCGGTGAGGCGGGGGTCTTCCGAGAGGTATTCGAACGTGCGACCTCCGAGCGGGGATCGCTTGATGTTGATCGCCGGTCCGAGGAGTACGTCGACATCCAGGGCGCGCGCCTCGCGTCCGAGCGCGGCCGCGACCTCGCGAACCAGGGACGGATTCCAGGTGGAGCCCAAGCCCGCCCCGGGCGGGAAGCAGGTGGAGGGCAGGCTCTCGTTGAAGCCGAGGTTGTCGGCCGTTCCCGCCTGGCGGCGGACCCCGTGCGGGCCGTCGACCAAGACGAGGGAGCGGATCCCGTCGCCTTCGCGGGTGGACCAGAAGTCTCGTCCGGTCAGGAGGGCGGCATCACGAGCGAGGGCGTCATCGTCGACGGTGGGCTCCGGTGCGGTGAGCACGTCGGCCGGCACCGGTTCGCCTGTGCTGAGGGCGGCGAAGCCGCGCTCCATGTCGGCGAGGACGGCCTCCGGGCCCGGCAGCATCGCGGCGATCTGACGAGGAGTGACCGCTTCTTGCCCCCGCAACCCCGACGCCATGTGCTCGCCGGCCTCGGGGACGTGCTTGGTGATGACACCGGTGAGGACCGCCATCGCCTCGGACCTCTCGATGAGCGTCCCGAGTGGGGTGTCGACCGTCACGATCACGTGGGTGTCCTGGTCGACTTCGAAGGGCTCGCTGAACTCGTGCTCGCCGTGCCCGACGACGTGCCGGGCGCCCGAGGGGAGTACGACCTCAGCAGTGGCGCCGACCGGCACGCGCACGGCCAGCTGCAGGCTGCCGTCGTTCAGCACCCAGCCGCTCTCGGCGAGACCGTAGGGCGTCTTCAGGCGGGCGGATGCCGACGTCAGTCCGCGGCGCGGCGGCTGCGGTGCGATGCGGAACCGCCGGTATCCAGGGGCTGCGGGGGCCAGGCCCGCGACGACGCGGTGCAGCCAGTCGCCGACGGCGCCGAACGCGTAGTGGTTGAACGAGGTCATCCCGGACGGGTTGACCGTGCCGTCGGGCAGCAGCGAGTCCCACCGTTCCCAGATCGTCGTGGCGCCCTGGTCGACGGTGTAGATCCAGGACGGCGCGTCGGTCTGGAACAGGAGCTTGTAGGCGGTGTCGAGGTGGCCGTTGGCGGACAAGGCATCGCAGATCAGTGGGGTGCCGATGAACCCGGTCGCGATCGTGAAGCCGTTCGAGCGCACGATCTCCGCCAGCCGGTCGGCCGCGCGAGTGCGGGCGGCGTCGTCTCCGGCCAGGTCGAACTGCAGTGCGAGCGCGTAGGCCGTGGCGGAGTCGGAGAGCACGCGTCCGGCCTCGGAGACGTATTCGCGGCGGAACGCCGTCGCGACCTCGTCCGCCAGCTCAGCGAGACGCTCCGCTTCCGGCCGATCGAGGAGGGCGGCTGCGTCGGCGACGATCTGGGCCGATCGGGCGAAGTAGGCGGTGGCGACGATCTCCGGGTAGGTGGCGGCTGCTTCCGGTCGCCCGGCCGGGGCGGAGGGGTCGAGCCAGTCTCCGAACTGGAACCCGGCGGACCAGATCCGGTCGGGGCCTGCTGCCGCCTCGATCTCGGTTACCCAGGCGAGCATCGAGTCGAACTGGCGGGCGAGGATGTCCAGGTCTCCGCTCGCCTGGTACGTGGTCCATGGCACGACCGTTGCCGCGTCGGCCCAGCCGGCCATCGGCCCGGTGTAGCCGGTCGTGATCGCGGGAACCACCATCGGTGTCCCGGCGTAGCGGGCCTGCTCGGCGGCGAGGTCCTTCAGCCACGAGTTCAGGAAGCCGGTGGTGTCGTACAGATACTCCGCTGTCGGGGCGAAGACCTGCAGGTCTCCCGTCCAGCCGAGCCGCTCATCCCGTTGCGGGCAGTCGGTGGGCACGTCGACGAAGTTGCCGCGCATGCCCCAGACGATGTTCTTGTGCAACCGCTCCAGTTTGGGGTCGGACGCGGCGAACCAACCGGTGCGCTCCAGGTCGGAATGCAGCACCTCCGCCACGACCGCCGACGGATCGAACTCGCCCGGCCATCCGGTCACTTCGGCGTAGCGGAAGCCGTGGAAGCTGAACCGGGGCGCCCACTCCTCTGCGCTGCCTCCGCGGAGCACGTAGGTGTCGGTCGCCTTCGCTCCTCGCAGCGGCTCGGTCGCGAGCTCTCCTGCCTCCAGCACCTCGGCGTGCCGCAGCACCACGGTGTCGCCAGCGGCGCCATCAACGGTGATCCGGAGGCGGCCGACGAGATTCTGACCGAAGTCGAGAATGGTCCGCCCGGATGGGGAGACGATGACCTCAACAACCGGCAGCGTCTGAGTGACCTTCACCGGCGGACCGTCGGGTGCGACCAGCAGGCCGGTGTCGAACTCCGTGACGGTCACGGGAGCCCAGTCGCCGGAATCGCCACCAGACGTCGACCAGCTCGGGTCGACGAGCTGGGCATCGAAGTGCTCGCCGTTGTAGAGGTCGGCCGAGACGATCGGCCCGGCGGTGCTCTCCCAGGCTGCGTCCGTCCCGATCACGACCCGGTCCCCGTCCTCGTACTCGACTTCCAGCTGGGCGAGCAGCCCCAGTTCGGTGCCGTACCAGTCCCGGCGTCCGTCCCAGCCGAGGTAGCCGCGCCACCAGCCGTCGGCAAGCCACGCGCCGATCGTGATCTCGCGGCCGCGGACCAGGCGCGTGACGTCGTACGTCTGGTACCGCAGGCGGGATTCGTAGGCCGTCCACCCGGGTGCGAGCTCGTCGTCGCCGACCCGCTGGCCGTTGATCTCCAGTTGGTAGAGACCGTGGGCCGTGGCATACACGCGTGCCCGGCGGATCGGCTTGGACGGTAGCTCGGCGGTGCGCCGCAGGAGCGCGGCCGCCCCGGGAGTCGGCGTGACGAGCTGGGCCGTCCAGTCACTCGACTGGAGCAGGCCGGCTTCGACCTCCGCCCACTCCGACCACTCGGAAGCAGTCCGGTCCTCACCGAGCACCCGTACCCGCACCCGTTCGCGGTCCCGGGACGTGAGTGAGACGAACGGCCACGGCACGAGCACCGACTCGCCACCGGTGACGTAGACGACCTCGCCGGACGCCGCTTCGAGCTGATAGCTCGCCTGGGCCCAGCCGGCGGGCGCCTCCTCGACGATCCAGCTCAGTCGTGGCGCGGTCTCGCCGATTCCCAGGGCGTCCCGGTGGTGTTCGAAGCGGACAGGGGTGACGGTGATGGTCATGACGGGCCCTTTGTTGTGGATCAGCGGATGCGGCGGGATCAGCGGACGGATCGGATGCGGAGGATGACGAGTCCGCCGAGGAGGACCAGTGCCGCAGCGACGAGGAAGAGCAGCGTGTAGTTCTTCTGCCCACCGCTGACCCCGATGAGCAGAATCGCGGAGGCCGCGAGAGGTGCGACGGCCTGAGGGATGGAGGTGGCGAAGCCGGTGATGCCCATGAAGCGTCCCGCGTCGGTGTCCTTCTCCGGCAGAACATCCAGGAGCAGTGCCTGGTCGACGGCTGCGAAGAGGCCGATGCCGAGCGAGACGACGAGCGAGCCTGTGATCAGGACAGGCAACGAGGAGGAGAACGCCATCGTGGTCATTCCCGCGGCCATGACCGCGCCCCCGAGAACGAGGAAGACGCGGCGCCTGCGCAGGCGGTCGGAGAGGAATCCACCGCCGAGCGCGCCGACCGTCGTGGCGAGCACACCGATCCCGCCGAGGGCGGCGATCACGCCGGCTACTTTGTCGACCGTGACGCCCATTCGTTCCGCGAAGAAGAAGGCGGTGAAGGTCGTGTTCAGGGTCAGACCGAAGTAGAAGAGGAAGCGGCCGAGCCAGTTCCAGGAGAAGTCCGGGAACTGAGCCGGGTTGTAGAGGTACTTCCGCAGCAGACTCCCGATGGTCAGGTGGTCCTTCGGGAGCCCGCGGCTGTCGTCCTCATGGACCAGGGTGACGAACAAGGTCACGAGCGCGACTCCGATAGCGCCCGGCACGAGGAACAGAAGCAGAGCGTCGGCGGTGAAGAACTGGGCGATGACGACACCGAACACCGGCGCGATCTGGGTGGCAAAGCCGGTGAGGCCGCCGACCTTGCCGCGCTGCGATTCCGGGAGGCGGTCCGCGGTGGAGATCTGCAGGTTGCTGAGAACCGTGCCCCATCCCCACTGCGCCAGGACCCAGCCCAGACCCAGAAGAACGATCGACGGAGCGACGGCCATCCATACCAAGGAGATGACACCGACGATCATGCCGCCGATCAGGAACGGGCGGCGGCGACCGATCCGCGTGCGGGTGCGGTCGCTCCACACGCCCATGAAGGGAGCGCTCAGCATGACGAACAGGGCGCCGGCGCCGGTGATGTAGCCGAGGTACTCGGCGTGGCCCGGGGCGATCGTCTGGACACGGATCGCCAGCGAGATCGCGATCGGCGTGATGAAGGCCATGAAGACGCCGAACTGCGCCAGGACCATGAACCAGATGTAACGGGCGCTGACCTTCGGCAACTCCGGCGGGGTCTGGCTCTGCTCGGCGATCACGTCGGGATGGACGGTCGGGGTGGGAATCGGCGTCGGGATCGCTGCGACGACGGGTTCGTCGCTGGTCGGGTTCGTCATTGGGGGGTGACTCCATCGTCAAGTGGATGAGAACTAGCACGAGCTAGTGAAGTCACTATAAGCGCGAGTAGCTAGCACGTGCAAGTGCGAGATAGAGTCGTGATGTCAAAGGAGAGCCAGTGACGAATTCCGAAGCCCTGAAGCGCGTGACCGCGGCGGACGTCGCACGCGCGCTCGGCATCTCCCGCGCCACAGTCGGTTTCGTCCTCAACAACACTCCCGGCCAGACGATCTCCCCCGCGACCCGCGAGCGCGTGCTGACAGAGGCGAAGCGCCTCGGGTACCGGCCCCACAACGCCGCACGCGCCCTGAGGAGCGGGCAGAGCCGGATCGTTCTGGTGATCCTTCCGGACTGGCCGATGGACTACAGCATGCGAACACACCTGGACGAGGCATCCCTCGTTCTGGATCAGGCCGGCTATTCACTCGTCACCATGACCCCGCACCCCGGCGGCCAGGCGCAGCCCCTGTGGGAGACGCTCCGACCGGATGTCGTGCTCGGCATGGCACCGCTTCCCCGCGCGATGGTCTCGGAGATCCGCGACAGCGGAGTGCAGCACGTGATCGCAACCGTGCTGGAGGACCAATCCGAAGCCGCCGACGACGGCTTGCGCTACGCCGAAGGACCGCGCCTCCAGGTCGAGCACCTGCTCGGGCGAGGCCGCACGCAACTCGCCTTCGCCGGCTCGGCAGACCCGCGGATCGCCGACCTGGTCCGCACTCGCCGGGCACTGGCGGGTCACACACTCGCGGAGCAGGTTGACGGGAGCTTCGCCGCAGATGCGGACATCGATGCGAGTAACGCGGGTGAAGTGGTCGCGGGCTGGCTGGCGCAGGGCATCGACGGTGTCGTCGCCTACAACGACGACATTGCGGCAATCGTCGCCGGCGCCATCCTCCGCTCCGGGCGCGTCATCCCGGATGACGTCGCCGTGATCGGTCACGACGACAGCCCGCTGGCCTCCCTCTTCGTCCCCAGCCTCACGAGCGTGCGCGTCGACACGGCAGGACTAGGTCGCTACGTCGCAGAGCTCGCGCTGAGCGCAGTGACCGACGCTCCGAAGCCGGAGGCCGGGCCGGAAACTGAGGCTCAGCTCGTCGTTCGCGAATCCACCGGGGAAGGTTAGGCGGGCCCCGCTCCACGAAGCCTCTACCGGCTGCTCGATCTCATCGACGCTGTTTCGATGACGACGGCGTCGCCCAGTTGTGGGGGCTCGAAAAGCGCTGGATCCCAGTAACGACGCGGATCTCACGGGTGAGCTGTGGGGCCTTTGTGGGGTTTTGACCTAGATGAGGCGATCGGAAATACCCGCTGACCAGCACATTTATATGCGGAGACGGAGGGATTTGAACCCTCGGTCCCCTTGCGGGGACTCCACCTTAGCAGGGTGGTGCACTAGGCCTGACTATGCGACGTCTCCAGCGCCCGCAGTGCGGACACACGACGACCATCATAA
>JBQCJL010000121.1:0-2154 GCA_051952795.1 Marmoricola sp. | reverse complement strand
CTTCACCGACTACGACTACACCACCGCCCTCGAGACGGCCGAGAAGTTCTTCTGGGAATTCTGCGACGACTACCTCGAGCTGGTCAAGGAGCGCGCATACAGCGACGCCGACGACTCGGCTTCGGCTCGCGCGACGTTAGCCCTGGCACTCAATGTCCAGCTCCGCCTGCTCGCCCCCTACCTCCCGTACGTCACCGAAGAGGTGTGGTCGTGGTGGCAGGACGGTTCGGTGCACACCTCGGCCTGGCCGACGGTCGACGAGCTGGCGGTCGACGGGGACGCATCGCTGCTCGCGTCCGTCGGCGACGCCCTCGCCGGCGTCCGCGGCGCGAAGTCGTCAGCCAAGGTCAGCATGCGCACTCCGGTCCTCGCGCTGACGGTCACCGGACCGGAGGAGGCTCTCGTCCACGTCCGAGCGGCGGAGAACGACCTGCGGGCAGTCGGTGGCGTGACCGGTGAGATCACGTGGATGATCGACGCGACCGCCTCGGCGGTCGCTATCGAGGCCGAACTGGGTGAGCCTCCCGTCAAGAACTGAGGCAGCATGAAGCGCTCGCTCCTGATCCCGATCTACGCGACGCTGTCACTCTGCGCACTCGTCGCCACGTGGTCGTTCAACATCGCGCACGTCGTGCACGGCGGGTCGTTGGTCAGCTTCATCACCGACGGCTACGCCAACGACGCGTCGAGCTCGCTCACCAACGACATCCTGCTGGTGAGCCTGGCGGCCTTCGTCTTCATGGTGGTCGATGCCCGACGGACAGGCGTCCGGCACGTATGGGTCTACATCGTCCTGTCGTTGACGATCGCCACCAGCGTGATGTTCCCGCTGTACCTCATCGCGAGGGAGCGTGCCTGTAAGCCCGCTGATGGGCGGGCTGTCAGGGCGTGAGGGGTCTCCGGTTGGTGGGGAAGGTCCATTGGTAGGTGCCGTCGGGGTGGCGTTGGTAGTGGTAGTCGGCGTGGGTTTTGGCGCGGTGGTGGCGTCGGCATAGGGGGGCGAGGTTGGTCGGGGTGGTGGGTCCGCCGGTGTCGTAGGGCTCGATGTGGTCCAGGTCGCAGGCCCGTGAGTCGCGGGCGCAGCCGGGGAAGACGCAGTGGGCGTCGCGTTGGATGACCAGCTCCCGCATCCAGGCGGGCGGGTCGTGGTCGGGAACGGTGTCAGCCCGGGCGAGGTCGAGGACGGGTCGCACGATCACGGTGGAGCCACTCAGCCACTCGCCCAGTAGGTCGGTGGAGACCGCCCCGAGCTTCTCGATGACCGCGGGAGTGGTGCCGGGTCGGGCCAGGGAGTCCTCGCTGATGTGCACGAACAAGGTGGGCGAGGTAAGGCGGGATCGGGCGCTGTGTTCGCCGTGGAGGAGGTCGACGGCGGTCTGGGGGTCGGCCAAGATCCCCACGGCCCGAGCGCGCCGGGTGTCGAGGTCCTCGGTGTCACCGAGTGCCTTGAGAATGGCGGCGATGTCCGCGACGGTCTTGTCGAAGCGGTATGCGTCGGGGCTGTCGAGGATCAGGGTCATCTCGGTGGTGGCCGGGTTGCGGCCGGGGTGCTTCCACACCCCACGGGTGGCCAATGCCTTGGCCTCATCGTCGGCGGCGCGGTCGGGGTCGAACCACAACCGGATCTCATCGACGAGCTGTTCGGCCTTGACCTTCCCCACCCGTTGGGGGTCAGCACACACCAGTCGGTCGGCCTGCTTGACCGCCTCCACCGTCAAGTCGGTGGTGCAGGTCGCGATGTGGCGCGCGACCCGAACAGGGACCACCTGCTCCAACACCAGCCCCCACAACCGCGGCAGCCGGTGCTTGAGCTCCAACCCGTCCGCGATCAACTGCCTGGCCGCCTCGATACTCCAACCCAGCCGGCCGGCGAACTCCAACGGCGCGAACTCCGCGATCATCGGCACCCCAGCACCACCCAGCAGGGCGACGCCCTCGGAGTAGAGCTTCTTGTCCGTCCACCCCGCAGCATCCCCCGGATCCGAGGTCACATGAGCCTCAGCCCAATCCACCGCAGCCACCAACAGATCCACCGCCGCCCGCTCCTGCGCCGCCAACGCAGCAACCGCCCGATCCAACACCACCACCGGCGCAACGGCAGTCATCGTGGTCGTGGTCGGTGGCATGAACCCACTCCACCAGCCACCACCGACA
>JBQCJL010000120.1:0-2835 GCA_051952795.1 Marmoricola sp. | reverse complement strand
GAACTCCTTTCGCGAGTTGCTCGGCTCGGGATGGACCTACGGGGTCGAGCCCGCCGTCGACGTCGCTCTGCTGGGGCGCTACTACGAGCGCATCGCCGACCACGCCGTGTCCATCGCCAAGCGCGTGGTGTTCCTCGTGACCGGCGAAGGCCCGATCGCCTAGCCCGCCGAACTTGCACTTATTTCAGTCGAGATGTCGCGAAAAGTGACAGTTCGACTGAAATAAGTGCAAGTTCGGCGATCAGCGGCCTTGGTTGGCGACCGCGGCTGCGGCCGCTTCGGCGGCCTCGGCATCGAGGTACCGGCCCTTGCCGTCCGCCGTCCCGTCCGGCTTCATCGCGTAGACCAGCGGCTGGCCGGTCGGGATGTTGAGACCGGCGATGTCGGCGTCGCTGATGCCTTCGAGGTGCTTCACGATGGCACGCAGGCTGTTGCCGTGGGCCGCGATGAGCACGACCTCGTGGTTCTGCAGGTCGTCGACGATCGCGGAGTTCCAGTAGGGGAGCAGCCGCGCGATGACGTCCTTGAGGCATTCGGTGCGGGGGGCGTCCTCGCCCAACTCGGCATACCGGACGTCGCCGATCTGCGAGAACTCGTCGTCATCATCGAGCGGGGGCGGCGGAACGTCGAACGAGCGGCGCCAGAGCATGAACTGCTCCTCGCCGTACTCCTCCAGCGTCTGCTTCTTGTCCTTGCCCTGGAGGGCGCCGTAGTGGCGCTCGTTGAGGCGCCAGCTGCGCCGGACCGGGATCCAGTGCCGGTCCGCGGTGTCGAGAGCAAGTTGCGAGGTGATGATGGCGCGCCGCAGAAGCGAGGTATGCACGACGTCGGGCAACAGGCCGGCTTCGGCGAGCTGCTCTCCGGCGCGAACGCCTTCGGCGCGGCCCTTCTCGGTCAGTGCGACGTCGACCCAGCCGGTGAAGAGATTCTTCTCGTTCCACTCACTCTCGCCGTGCCGCAGCAGGATGAGGGTGCTCATCAGGGCGTCGGCGTGGCGCTCGGGGTCATGCTCGCCGACGGGGAGGCGGTCGGCAGGTACTTCCCCCAGAAGCTGTTCGGGTCGTTGCCCGGGAAGACCGGAACCCGCATGGTGATGGTCTGAGCGGTCCCCGCGTTGATCACGAACTTCACGGTCACGTACGCACCGTCCGCGGGGTTCGCGCCCTGGGCGAGATCGGCCGGAACGGTGACTGGAATGCCCTGGGCGCCGCCCTGGCCGGTCGGCTGCGGGTTGTACGAGCTGTTCGGACCGAGGGTGATCTTCGGGTCCACGGTGCCGCCGCTCGGCTTCACGATGGAGATCGACTCGACGGTCGCGGTCTGGCCCTGGGCCACCGCGGTGGAGTTGGTGCCGCCGCTGGTGTTCGCGAAGCTGCCGACGAAGACGCCGTTGGTCGCGCCCGGCTGCGGGATCACGATCGCGGCGTTGAGGATCTGGACGATGCCCTCGCGGTTATCGACGCCGGCGCCCGCCTGGTACTGCTTGTTGGTCTGCACTCCGAAGCCACATGCAGCGAGCATCGGAACCAGAAGCAGCACTGCCGCACCAGCGGCGCGGCGGCGAAGGGTGGTCATGGCGTTCATGGCCTGAGTCGTCCTCTCAGTGGGTGCGAGCGTGCTCACCCTACCGTTGCCGAATGCCGAAGTGCAGGCCACACCACACGGTGGCCGCTGCCGCTGCGATCAAGCACACAAGCGTGGCGATCAACAGCACCGTCGCGCCCGTGCGGCGCGCGATCACCAGCGGTAGCTCGGCCAATCCGGCCTTGTGATCCCCGACGAGATCGGGCAGCGCCGTCAGGAAGTGACAGGTGATGCCGAGGGCGCCCGCCGCCACCAGCACCTGCCAGGTCGGGTTGTCCCCATGCTTCCCCGACCCCCATCCGCCGTAGGCGAGGTAGGTGGCGAAGAGCGGGAACGTGAGCATCCACCCGAGGAACGACGCCGGCGTCTTGTGCAGGATCCGGTTGTGCAGGAAGCCGACGGGCAGGGTCAAGGCCAGCGCTGCGCCGGCGATCGTGCCGTTCAGCGCGGCCACCGGAAGGCTCGCCAGGACGAGGACGACCGCCAGGTAGGTGGCATTGCCGCGGGGGAGCAGGCCCGCCGCGATCGGCTTGTCGGCGCGCTCCGCACGGGCGTCGACGGGGGCGTCGTAGGCGTCGTTGAGGAGGCCCAGGGCCAGTTGCGTCAGCAGGACACCGCCGGCGGCTACCAGGGTGCCGCCGACACCGCGGTGATCCCAGACCGCCACCCCGCCGACAAGTGCCGCCAGCACGAGTGCCTGGATCGGGTGTGCCGAGCGCGTCAGCAGGCCGAGCTGATAGATCGGACGGATGCGCTCGCGCGGCCGCTTGGGCTGGAGCTTGCGCTCGGCCTTTGCCGCGCGCTTGAGGGCCTTCTTCTCGCCCTTGAGCGCCTTGTGCGCCGCTCGGCGTTCGCCGCGGCGCTGCTTGGGGGTGCTGACGGTGGTCTCAGTCATGACAGGGGAAGTATCGAACAGAGCACCTGACCGGCGTCGTCATTTGGGCGCATCGGCTCGGGGATTTCCGGCCGGCCGGGGTGGGACCCGCACACCAGCAAGAGGTTTGTCAACCTTTCATTAGCGTTCTGACCTGCGGAAACGCGAAAAGGTGTCGGCGTGTCACATGTTAGACTGGTCACCTCGAAAGGGGTTTGTGAACACATGACTTTTACAGTCGGCGAGACCGTCGTCTATCCCAACCATGGCGCAGCGGTCATCGAAGACATTGAGATGCGCACCATCAAGGGCGAGGAGAAGCAGTACCTCGTACTGCGCATCGTCGCTCAACAGGATCTTGTGGTCCGGGTCCCCGC
>JBQCJL010000119.1:0-2938 GCA_051952795.1 Marmoricola sp. | reverse complement strand
ACATCGGCTGTGGCTGGGGAGCGCTGGCGACCTACGCCGCACAGTTCTATGGCGCGCGCGTGACCGCCGTGACGATCGCCGCCGAGCAGCACCGCTACGTGACCGAGCGCGTCCGCAAGGCAGGGCTCGACCACCTCGTCGAGGTTCGGTTGTGCGACTACCGGGATGTCTCCCACACCTATGACGCGGTCAGCTCGATCGAGATGGGCGAGCACGTCGGCAAGCGCAACTACTCCGAGGTCACGCGCGTCCTGCACGACCGCGCGCGGCCCGGTGGGCGCGTCCTCATCCAGCAGATGTCCCGCCGTGGTCGCCACCCGGGTGGCGGACCGTTCATCGAGTCGTTCATCGCCCCGGACATGCACATGCGTCCGGTCGGCGAGACCGTGGGCCTCCTGGAGGACGCAGGGCTTGAGGTGCGCGACGTCCAAGCCATGCGCGAGCACTACGTGACCACCGGCGCCGGCTGGCTCGAGCGCTTCGAGGCCAACATCGACGAGCTCACGCGGCTCGTCGGTGAGGAGGTCGTCCGCGTGTGGCGGCTCTACCTCATCGGCGGCGCCGCGGCGTTCCGCGACGGTCGCATGGGCGTCGACCAGATCCTGTCCGTGCGCACCTGATCGCCCGTCCGGCGCCGGAGCGCCGACCGGACCAGAGGGTCTTTCTCGCTACAGGTGCGCTGCCACGTTGGTCGAGGCTGTCGCGCTCACGAACAGCGCAACGGAGATGGTGATCAGCAGCATCTGAATCTGCCCGATCCGCAATACCTGCATCAATGCCTTCATCGGTCCCTCCCCAGGGCTCAATTCCGACGAACCGCCTCCCAGCGGTCGCACTCTCACGTTAGGTGGCGGGAGGGGTGTTGTCAGCGGAATCCGAGAACTCGTCACGAATCGTTCCGACGAGCTCTTCGATGACGTCCTCGAGGGCCGCGACCCCCACGACCGTCCGGCCGTCCTCGGCCCGGACCAGCGCCAGGTGCGCGCTCCGCGTCTGCAGGGTGGTGAGCGCCTGCACCAGCGTCGACCCGGTCGGCACGTTGGCGAACGGCCTGATCTGGGCGTCCTCGAGCACGCGAGCCCGGCCCTGAGCCTCAGCGGACAGGACGTCCTTGATGTGGAGGTATCCGAGCATCGCGCCGTCCTCGCCCTGGACCGGGAAGCGGGAGAAGCCCGTCCGCGCGCACAGCGTCTCGATGTCGGCGATCCGAGCGCCCGGCCGCACCACCTCGAGGTCCGCGAGCGGGAGCATGACGTCGTCGACCGCCCGGGCGGTGAAGTCCAGGGCATCGCTCAGCCGCTCGAACTCGCTGTCACCGAGGAGACCCAGCTCGCGTGACTCCATGACCAGCGCACCGACCTCCTCGCGGGTGAAGGTCGAGTTGAGCTCGCTGCGCGGCTCGATCCGGAGGAGCCGGATGAGGGCGTTGGCCACCGAGTCGAGGCCGCTGGCGACCGGTCGGAGCAGGGCGACCAGAGCCATCATCGGCGGCCCGAGCACCATGGCCGCGCGCTCGGGGTTCGCCAGTGAGAGGTTCTTGGGGACCATCTCGCCGAGCACGACGTGCAGGTAGATGACCAGCGCCAGGGCGACGACGAACGCCGCCGCGTGCACGCCTCCCTCGGGGATGCCGAGATCGCTGGCGAGGGGCTGGAAGGCGTGGGTGACGGCCGGCTCGGCCACGGCACCCAGTCCCAGCGAGCAGAGGGTCACCCCCAGCTGGGTGGTGGCGATCAGGTGCGCCAGGTTCTCCATCGCGGCGAGCGTCGAGCGAGCGACGGCGGAGCCGGCGGCTGCCCGGGGCTCGATCTGGCTGCGGCGCGCGGACATGAGGGCGAATTCGGTCGCGACGAACACGGCGTTCCCAGCGAGCAGAGCCAGGGCGGCGAAGATCTGCAGGGGGCTCACTCGGCGCCCCCGCCCAGCTCCTCGAGCATGCGGATCGAGATGCGGTCCACGCGCAGGGCGTCCATCGACTCGACGCGCAGCACGGCGTAGCGCGGCCGCAGCTCGTCGTCCTCGCCGAGCTCGTCGGCGAGCCGCACCATCGCCTCCTCGCCCTGCGCGGGGATATGCCCGAGCTCCCGGACGAGCAGTCCGGCCACGGTGTCGTAGGACTCGTCCTCCGGCAGGTCGATCCCGGTGGTCTCCTCGACCTCGTCGGGGCGGAGGAGCCCGGAGATCAGCCAGGAGCCGTCCGGCCGTCGCCGCAGGCGCGATCCCCGCGGGTCATGCTCGTCGGCGATCTCCCCGACGATCTCCTCGACGACGTCCTCGAGCGTCACGATGCCCGCGGTGCCGCCGTACTCGTCGGAGACGGTGGCCATCTGGAAGCCGCCCGACTTCAGGAGCGAGAGCAGTGGGTCGAGTCGGAGCGTCTCGGGCACCACCGGCATCGCCACCATGATTTCGCGGATCCGGGTCGCCTCCCGGTCGCCGCGGGGCACGGTGACGGCCTGCTTGACGTGCACCGCGCCCACCACGTTGTCGTTGCTGCCCTTGATGACGGGGAACTTCGAGAATCCGGTCGCGGCCGAGAGCGCGATCAGATCGAGGATGGAGGCGTTGCTCTCCAGCGCCTCCATCTGCACCCGAGGGGTCATGATCTCGCCGGCGGTGCGCGGGCCGAAGGCGACCGAGCGCTGGACCAGCGTCGCGGTCTCGGTGTCGAGCGTGCCCTGCGTGGCCGAGTGCTCGGCAAGCGCGGCGAGCTCCTGGGTGGTCCGAGCCGAGCGCAGCTCCTCCTGCGGCGTGACGCCGACGACGCGGACCAGGGCGTTCGCGGACCCGTTGAGCAGCCAGATGGGCATTCGCACGATGGCGCTGAAGAGGCGGAGGAAGGCCTGGGTGCGGCGGGCGGTGCCGTCGGGCCGCGCGATCGCGATCTTCTTGGGCACCAGCTCGCCGAACAGCATCGTGCCGATCGTCGCGATGATCA
>JBQCJL010000118.1:0-6401 GCA_051952795.1 Marmoricola sp. | reverse complement strand
CGCAACGATCGCGCGGTCGCGGCAACCGTAGTGAGGGGCGAGGTGCTGTTCGAGTACGGCGCGTTCGCGGACGGGTTCGGAACGACGATGAGCGCCGGAGAGTTTCTGCGAGCCACGTGACGTCGCGACGGTCATGTCGACGCGCCGCGGGGCCTCCTATCGACGATGGGAGAGGATGGCTGAGTGAACCGCCTCGGCTCCGCCACCAGTCCGTATCTGCAGCAGCACAAGGACAATCCCGTCGACTGGTGGGAGTGGTCGCCGGAGGCGTTCGCCGAGGCCAAGCGGCGTGACGTCCCGATCCTGCTCAGCGTCGGCTACGCCGCCTGTCACTGGTGCCACGTCATGGCCCACGAGTCGTTCGAGGACGAGGCGACGGCGGCGTATCTCAACGATCACTACGTCAGCATCAAGGTCGATCGCGAGGAGCGGCCGGACGTCGACGCCGTCTACATGCAGGCCACCACGGCGTTGACCGGTCAGGGTGGCTGGCCGATGACATGCGTCCTCGACCATGACGGCGCGCCGTTCTTTGCGGGCACCTACTTCCCCGACCAGCCGCGGCACGGGCAGCCGTCCTTCACCCAGGTCCTGCAGGCCATCGCCGACGCGTGGGTGAACCGGCGTGGCGAGATCGCCGAGAGCGCCGCCAACATCGCCGCCCATTTGCGCACCGAGATCCAGGCTCCTCCGGCAGCACTGACCCCCAGTGACCTCGACGCCTGCGTGCAGTCACTGGCGAATCAGTTCGACCCGCTGGCAGGCGGCTTCGGCGCGGCCCCCAAATTCCCGCCCTCGATGGTCCTGGAGTTCCTCCGGCGCTATGCGCATCGCGTCGGTTCGGAGAGCGAGGTCGGGCGGCAAGCCGCTCACATGCTCGCCCGAACGCTGCAGGCGATGGCTGGGTCGGGGATGTACGACCAGCTCGGCGGCGGCTTCGCCCGCTACTCCGTCGACCGTGGGTGGGTGGTCCCGCACTTCGAGAAGATGTTGTACGACAACGCCCAGCTGGTCGGTCTCTACGCCAACGCCGGCCAGCACCGGATCGCGGCGGAGACGGCGGACTTCATGATCCGTGAGTTGCGCACCCCGGAAGGTGGTTTCGCGTCCGCGCTGGATGCCGACACCGACGGCGTCGAGGGCGCCTTCTACGCTTGGACGCCCCAGCAGTTGATCGAGGTTCTCGGTGAGGAGGACGGCACCTGGGCCGCCGAGGTCTTCACCGTCACCGCGGCCGGCACCTTCGAGCACGGCACCTCGACGCTGCAGCTGCGGCACCGACCCGAGGACGAGGAGCGGTTGGCCCGTGTGCGCGACGCGCTGTTCCAGTCCCGGGTACTGCGCACCGCCCCCGCGCGCGACGACAAGGTGGTGGCGGCCTGGAACGGACTCGCGCTCTCCGGGCTGTGCGCCGCTTCGGTCGCGCTCGCGCGGGAGGACCTCCTGACGGCTGCGCTCGATGCCGCCCGGCTCCTGCTGGACGTGCACACCGTCGATGGACGCCGGTTACTCAGGGTCTCGCGCGACGGCCGGGCGAGCCCGGCGCTCGGTGTGCTGGAGGACTACGGCTGCGTGGCGGCCGGTTATCTCGCTCTGGCTCAGGTGACCGCTGATCCCGCATGGATCGAGCGCGCCGGTGCCCTCCTCGACACCGCGACGATGCACTTCCGAGCCCCGGACGGAGGCTTCTACGACACGGCCGACGACGCTGAGTCGCTCGTCGCCCGTCCGCGCGATCCCAGTGACAACGCCAGCCCTGGCGGCTCGTCGGCGATCATCGGTGCCCTCGTGACCTACGCCGCCCTCACCGGCTCGGAGCAGCATCGGGGGGTGGCGGAGGAGGCTCTCGCCGTCACCGCTGCGCTCGCCACCCAGGCACCGAGGTTCGCGGGCTGGGCGCTCGCCTCCGCGGAGGCGATGACCAGCGGTCCCCTCGAGATCGCGGTCATCGGTGAGCCGGGAGAGCTGCGTGATGCGTTGGCCGCGACCGCGCGCTCGGTGCCCGGGGCCGTGGTCATGGTGGCGACGACTGAGCAGGCACGCGAGCACAGCGGGGGCCTGCTCACCGCGCGCACGGACATCGAGGGGCGACCGGCCGCCTACGTGTGCCGGAATCTCACCTGCCAGCGACCGGTGACGACGGTGGCGGACCTTGCCGAGCTCCTAGCTCAGCGCAGCTCGTAGGTCGCGAACGACACCGCGATGAACTGCACCACGAACGCTGCCGCGGTGAAGGCGTGGAACACCTCGTGGAAGCCGAAGATCGTCGGCAAGGGGTTCGGCCGCCGCGCGGCGTAGACCAACCCGCCGAGGGTGTAGAGGATGCCGCCGGTCGCGACCAGGATCAGGCAGGAGATGTTCACCCAGGTGGAGAAGTGCCGGGCGCCGTCGATGAAGGCGGGGATGAAGAAGACCACGACCCAGCCCAGGGCGATGTAGAGCGGGGTGGAGATCCAGCGGGGTGCGTGCGGCACCAGGATCTTGAAGACCGCGCCGGCCAGCGCGCAGCCCCACACGATGCCGAACAGCCACCATCGTGCGGCGCCGTGCAGGTAGAGGAACGCGAACGGTGTGTAGGTGCCCGCGATGAAGATGTAGATGTTGGCGTGATCGAACCGGCGCCAGAACGCGAGCAGCTTCGGCTGCCAGTTGCCGCGGTGGTACATGCCGGACACGGCGAAGAGCAGGATCGCGCTCGCGGCGTAGACCGATGACCCGACGCGGGTGAGGGCGGTGGGCGACAGCACGATCAGGACCGCGAAGGCCGCCGTGAGCAGCGGGATCATGCCGGCGTGGATCCAGCCTCGGAGGAAGGGCTTGACCTCCTCGAGCTTGTCGGCCACCTTCTCGACCGCCTTGTCGACGGTCGAGGACAAGGCGTGACCGGCCGACGGCTCGGGCGGCTTGGTCGCGTCTTGCATGCGGCTAACCTACCGACCCCTCCGAGTAACCTGACGCACATGGGTTTTCGGGATGCAGTGCGGCGGGTGCTCTACCCGGTCTACGAGTCCCGGGTCGTGCGGCACCTCCCGACCGACAAGGTGCCGCGCCACGTCGGGGTGATGCTCGACGGCAATCGGCGGTGGGCCAAGCAGGTCGGCACCGACACCGAGCACGGGCATCGAGCCGGCGCCGCGAACATCGAGCCACTGCTGACCTGGTGTGAGGAGGTCGGGGTCGAGGTCGTCACGCTGTGGCTGCTCTCGACCGACAACCTGAACCGCTCGGCCGCGGAGCTCGAGCCCCTGCTGAACATCATCCGTGAGGTCGTCGACGAGCTCGCCAGTCGAGGGCGGTGGCGACTGCACCCCGTCGGTGCGCTCGATCTGCTGCCGGCCAATCTTCGCAACGAGTTGAAGGCGGCCGAGGAGGCGACCTCGGATCTCGAGGGCCTGCTCGTCAACATCGCGGTCGGCTACGGCGGCCGCCGCGAGATCGCGGATGCCGTGCGCTCCCTGCTGCAGGAGCACGCCAGCAAGGGCACCACGCTCGAGGAGCTCGCCGAGGTGATCGACGTCGAGCACATCGCCGAGCACCTCTACACCAAGGGCCAGCCCGACCCGGACCTCGTAATCCGGACCTCGGGAGAGCAGCGCCTGGGCGGATTCCTGCTCTGGCAGAGCGCCCAGAGCGAGTTCTACTTCTGTGAGGCCTACTGGCCGGACTTCCGGCGGGTGGACTTCCTCCGGGCGATCCGCGCCTACGCCGCCCGCGAGCGGCGCTTCGGTTCGTAGAGCGTTCACCCCTCGTTCGGGCGTGTCGCACCGGAGCGCGGCCCCAGCGGACGTACTTTTCAGGTGTCGGTTGGTGGGGAAGCCAGCCGATCCGCGGAACACCTGATCACGCAGGAGTCACACGTTGACGCTGGAGTTCACCACTCCGCTCCTACGCGGAGGTCGGCACTCAGACCTCCGAGGATGTCCTCGGTCCGAGCACTAACAACGGACCGGGACGCTGAGTGCGCGCCGCGGTCACAAGGAGAAATCCTGATGCCTACTGCCAAGCGTGCGGCGAAGAAGAGCGACCAGCGGACCTACGTGCTCGACACGTCCGTGTTGTTGGCCGACCCGGGTGCGATCCGACGATTCGACGAGCACGAGGTCGTGCTCCCGGTCGTCGTGATCACGGAGTTGGAGGGCAAACGCCACCACCCCGAGCTCGGCTACTTCGCCCGCTCTGCCCTCCGCATGCTGGATGAGCTGCGGATCGAGCACGGCCGCTTGGACGAGGCGATCCCGATCGGAACTGCCGGTGGGTCGGTCCGGGTCGAGCTGAACCACACCGATCCGGAGTCGTTGCCTTCGGGCTTCCGTCTGGGCGACAACGACACCCGCATCCTGGCCGTGGCGCGCAACCTGGCCAATGAGGGCCGCGTCGTCACCCTCGTGTCCAAGGACCTTCCGCTCCGTATCAAGGCGTCGGCGGTTGGGCTGGACGCGGCCGAATACCGGGGCGAGCAGGCACACGAGTCCGACACCGGCTGGACCGGGATCACCGAGGTGGACGTGCTCGCCTCGGACCTCGACGAGCTCTACGACCAGCAGGTCATCGACCTCGACGAGGCTCGCGACCTGCCGTGTCACACCGGCCTGGTGCTGATGTCGGACCGGGGGAGCGCGCTCGGTCGCGTCAAGGCCGACAAGCGCGTGCACCTGGTCCGCGGTGACCGCGAGGCCTTCGGCATCCACGGCCGCTCGGCGGAGCAGCGCGTGGCCCTGGATCTGCTCCTCGACCCCGAGGTCGGAATCGTCTCGCTGGGCGGTCGGGCCGGAACCGGCAAGTCCGCCCTCGCCCTCTGCGCGGGACTCGAGGCGGTGCTCGAGCGCGGCCAGCACAAGAAGGTCGTCGTCTTCCGGCCGCTCTACGCGGTGGGCGGGCAGGAGCTCGGCTATCTCCCCGGCAGCGAGGCCGAGAAGATGTCGCCTTGGGCGCAGGCGGTCTTCGACACCCTCGGTGCGATCACCAATCAGAACGTGATCGACGAGGTCCTCGAGCGCGGCATGCTCGAGGTGATGCCGCTCACGCACATCCGCGGACGCTCCCTGCACGACGCGTTCGTGATCGTCGACGAGGCGCAGTCGCTGGAGCGCAACGTGCTCCTCACGGTGCTCTCCCGGATGGGCATGAACTCGAAGGTGGTGCTCACCCACGACGTCGCTCAGCGCGACAATCTCCGTGTCGGACGTCACGACGGCGTGGTCGCCGTGGTGGACAAGCTCAAGGGCCATCCGCTGTTCGCACACGTCACCCTCACGCGTAGTGAGCGCTCGCCGATCGCGGCTCTGGTGACCGAGATGTTGGAGCATGTCACGGGGTAGTTGAGGGATCCCTCTGATTTGCCTTCGGGCAGGGCATCGGGGAGGCTAGGGTCACTTCCTTAAGCGCAACTTCCCCTGCACTTCTGCGCGCCTGACACCTGCTGTCGAGCGAAAGATTAGTTTTGGCCCACGAGACTTATGTCCCGAAGCATCGAGCCGCGCCCGTTTCTGGGCGCCGGCCCCGCCGCCTCCCGGTGGGTGAATTCCCGACTCCGCAGAATCGCAAACCTGCGATCTTCGCGAAGCCCCAGGCATCCCGTGTCCTGGTGGCCTCGAGCATCGCGGTCGCGGCGACCGGCGTAGCGGTCACCACGGGCGTGGTCGGCGCCAGTGGATCCATGCAGCTGGCGGCTGCGTCCGCGAAGACGGGCACCGTCAACGCGTCCGCCTCGAAGTTCCTCTCCGATCGCGCGCCGGCGGTCAGCCGCTCGCTCGATCGCCAGGCGTTCGCCCGCACCGTCAAGGCGGCGGCGCTGTCGAGCACCAGGGGCGCCGCGGTCTCCGGCACCGTGCGCATCAACCCGGTTCAGAAGGCCGTCGCCCAGGGCGACCCGAAGGCGATCACCATCGCGCTGATGCCGTCCTTCGGCTTCTCGCCCAGCGACTTCTCCTGCATCGACCAGATCTGGACCCAGGAGTCTGGCTGGAACGTGCACGCGGACAACCCGTCTTCGGGTGCCTACGGCATCCCGCAGGCGCTGCCCGGCTCTAAGATGGCCTCCGCCGGTGCCGACTGGCAGAACAACGCCACCACCCAGATCAAGTGGGGCCTCGGCTACATCAAGGCGTCGTATGGCACGCCGTGCAACGCCGCGGCGTTCAAGCTCTCCCACGGCTGGTACTAGAGCCGCGATAGGGCCCGAGGCCCGACGCGCCCGCCCGCCGAGCTTGCACTTATTGCGGTCGACCTTGCACTTATTGCGGTCGAACTGTCATGTTCTGCACGTCGAGAAGCTCGTCGAGCTGCTGCTCGCTGATCTCGCCGCGGTCGACGTAGCCACCCTCGAGGACCGCCTGCCGGATGGAGATCCCCTGTTTGACGGCGGCCTTGGCGATGGCGGCGGCCTTCTCGGAGCCGAGCAC
>JBQCJL010000117.1:0-3136 GCA_051952795.1 Marmoricola sp. | reverse complement strand
CCGGAACATCAGCCGACCGGACCAGGTCGCGGTCGGCTTCAGAGCGCCTGGCCACCGAGCGGACGCTGCCCCGCTGACGCTGCTCACCCGGTGCGACTCGCCGAGCGAGTCGACCATCGCGAAGGCGGCGGCGGGCGGAACCCTCCAGGATGTCGAGCCGGCGTTGGCGGCGCCGAAGTCCACGGCGTAGGCGACCGTGCCTCCGGATGCGCGTCCGCGCACCGGCACCGCCGCGGTCAGCTTGAGATCGGGGTGGAAGTTCGAGGTCGCCACGTGGATCGTCTGTCCGAAGGCCGCCGTCGGATGTGCGTTGGTCTTGACGAGACCGGCGAGCTGCGGCCACGCCTTGAGGCCGAGGCCGGCTGCCACGACCACCACGGCCAGGACCACGACGCCCCGCACGAACGGTCGGACACGGAACTCGCGACGGAGAGGACCGGGACCGACGACAGGCTCCGGGACGAAGACATAGCTGTTGTCGAACCGCTGCGCGGCGTCATTGCTTCCTCGCGCACGCCCCCGCACCGGCACCAGTGCGGTCGGGAGTTCCAGGGTCGAGGCCGACTGGTCTGCGGTCGTCTCGGCTCCCTTGGGCGGCGCTGGAGGCGTCCGCCGAGCGGGCGCCAGCACCCGTCGCGGCTTCTCCGAGCGATGCCGTCCGGCCTGCTTCGGCCGGGCGGGGGCGGAGGAAACCTCGGGCTCCGGTGTCGGCGGCTCGATGAACGCGGCGGCCACGGTCAGCGGGACCTCCGGCTTGCGCTGAGCTGGAGCCGCGGCCTTCGGCTCGGTCGGCGGCGCCACCGACGGCTCGGCCTTCGGTGCGACCGCAGGCTTCGCCTTGGGTGCACTCACCGGATCGGCCTTCGGCTTGGCGATCGCCTGCTGCTTCGGCGCGGGCGGCGCTGCCGCCACCGGCTTCTTCGGCGCCGGGACGACCGTCGGAGGCGCGACCTTTGCCGGCTCGACCTTCTGAGCGGCAGCCTTCGGCACCTCCGCCTTGGGCACCTCCGCCTTCGGCACCTCCACCTTCGGCACCGCCTTCGCGGCTTCGACCGCAGCAGCCTTGACCGGCGCGGGCGTCGGCGCCTTGGCGACGGGCGCAGCCTTCACGATCTTCGGCTCCGGCGTCGGAGTCGGCGTCGGCTCCGGCGGCAGCGGAACGACCAGGTCGCGCATCCGGAAGGCCACCCTGCGGATCGTCTCGGGGCTCTCATGGGGCGGTAGACCCACGAGGAGATCCAGGGCGGTCTCGGGGGTGCAGTACAGGACGGTCGGACGAGCCGTCGCGAGCGCCGCCGAAGTTCGGCAGATCACGGGCCTGACCTCGACATTCCCGAGGAGCGTCCCGAGTCCGGCCGCGGCCGCCTCCATGCCCTCCGGCTCGCCCTCGAGCACCTGGACGGCGAAGACGCCGGGATCACCCACCAGGACGAAGTCGAAGCTCTGGCCGCGCTTGGTGGGCCAGGGAACGTCCGCACGGATCGTCCAGTTCAGGGCGCGCAGGAGTTCCAGCACAGCGCCCAAGGGCGCAGCTGGCTTCATGGCGCCCTGATCCTCCCGGGGTCGCCGACCAAATGACCTCGCAGTCACAGCCATCGATCCCCTCCCGAACCAACGCAGACTGGTGTCCCTCACCGTAAGCGGCTTCGCGTCCAGACCGCAGGAGAACGGCGAAACTCCTCGCCGGCTACCCCTAGGCTCGATCCATGCTGATCCCGGACGCCTCTGAGTTCGACGAGCTGGTCCCCGGCCTGAAGATCCACCGTGGCGACGGTGTCGTCGCGCTGAACTTCGACCGGCCGGAGCGGCGCAACGCCTTCACGGCTCGGATGTACCGAGCGATGCACGAGCTGTGGGACGAGCTCGCCTCGGACAGCAGCGTCCGGGCGGTCGTGCTGCGCGGAACGGGTGGCAAGGCGTTCGCGGCCGGCAACGAGATCTCCGACTTCCTGGAGCAGGACCCGGTCCCGTACGAGGAGAGCATCCGGGCGATGTTCTCCGCACTGTGGGCGCTCCCCCAGGTCACCATCGCGGCGATCGACGGCGTCTGCGTGGGCGGTGGGCTCGCGGTGGCCACCCATTGCGACCTGCGGATCGCGACCCCGCACTCACGCTTCGGCTACCCGATCGCCCGCACCCTCGGCAACGCGCTGACGTCGCCGGTGGTCTACCGCTGCGCCGCCGTCTTCGGCGAGTCGGTCACCCGCGAGATGCTGCTCAGCTCCCGTCTGATCGACGCCCAGCGCGCCTACAACCTCGGTGCGCTCATGACCGTCACCGACGACCTCGACGCCGAGCTGGAGACCATCGTGGAGGGCCTGCTGCAGGCCTCCGGGGTGACGCTGCGGACCACCAAGCACCAGCTGTTGGCCTACGCCGAGCGGCTGGAGGTCGCGCCCGAGGGCGAGGAGGAGTCGATGTACGCCGTCTACGGCGGCCCCGACTTCAAGGAGGGCGTTCGCGCCTTCCTTGCGAAGGAGAAGCCGAACTTCGCCCGCTGATCGATTGCGGCTGATCAGGGCCGGTTGCGGCCCAGGTCGTCGTGCGCCTGGACCCATTCCTCCGCGACGACGGCCGACCCCAGCGAGAGCTCGCCGGCGAGCACGGTCGCGGCCATGATCTCGGCGAGCTTGTAGACCTTGCCGGAGCCGTAGCAGCCGAGCATCTCCAAGCATTCGCGCTGCGTGGCCAGGCCGGTACCGCCGCCATAGGTCGCGATGATCAGCGAGGGCAGCGTCACGCTCGCGTAGAAGTCGCCGTTGGGCAACAGCTCGGAGAACCCGTAGAGGGCCGAGGATTCGGCGATGTTGGCCACGTCCTGACCGGTCGCGATGAACATCGCGGTGAGGCCGTTCGCCGAGTGGTTCCCGTTGTTGTTGGTCACGGACATGATCGAGCCCAGCTGTCCGCGCATGCGAGCGGCGTAGAGCTTCTCGGTGCTGACGTGCATCTGCTCCTCCACCAGGGCGGCGGGCAGCGTGATTTCGGCGACGACGCGCTTGCCGCGGGTGTGCAGCATGTTCACCACGCTGGTCTTCTTGTCCGTGGCGAACTGCCCCTCGAGCAGGAAGTGCACCGTGCCCGGGTAGTTCTGCTTGATCCAGGCACACGCCGCGAACGTCGCCTTGCCGGTCAT
>JBQCJL010000116.1:0-2075 GCA_051952795.1 Marmoricola sp. | reverse complement strand
GCGGATCTCGATCTTCTCGCCGATGGTCGCGCCGGCGCCCGCGATCAGGTCCTGCACGGTCTGGTCGCCGATGCTCGACGCCAGCAGCGTCTCCACGTCCGCAGCCTTCGTGGCGACCGCCTGGTTCAGGACCTGGTCGGCCAGCTCGACGAACTTCTCACCCTTGGCGACGAAGTCGGTCTCGCAGTTGATCTCCAGCAGCGTGCCGACGCCGTCCTCGACGTGCGCGGCCACCAGGCCGTTGGCGGTCGTGCGGCCCTCGCGCTTGGTCACGCCCTTGAGGCCCTTGACCCGCAGGATCTCGGTGGCCTTGGCCTTGTCGCCGTCGGCCTCGTCGAGCGCCTTCTTGACGTCGAGCATGCCGGCACCGGTCTGCTCGCGCAGCGCCTTGATGTCAGCAGCGGTGTAGTTGGCCATGTGTGTGCTTCGCTCCTTCGCGAAAGTGGCAGAACAGAAGAGGAAGGATCAGGACTCGGCGATCTCGCCGGCGACCTGCTCGGCCGCCTCGGCGACCGCGACCTGCTCGGCCGGGTCGACGACGTCGGCGGCAGCGGTCGCGTCAGCGGCCTCGTTGACCGAGGTCGGGCCGGTCTCGACGTCCGTCTTCACGGCGGCGTCCTCGGACGCGAGGAGCTCGCGCTCCCACTCTGCCATCGGCTCCGACGCCTCGGCGGAGTCCGAACCGCCACCGGAGCGGGCGATGAGGCCCTCGGCGACCACGTCGGCGACGACGCGGGTCAGCAGGGTGACCGAGCGGATGGCGTCGTCGTTGCCCGGGATCTTGTAGTCGACCTCGTCGGGGTCGCAGTTGGTGTCCAGGATCGCGATGACCGGGATGTTCAGCTTGCGCGCCTCGGTGACGGCGAGGTGCTCCTTCTTGGTGTCGACGACCCACACCGCGGACGGCACCTTGGCCATGTCGCGGATGCCGCCGAGGGTGCGCTCCAGCTTGTCCTTCTCCCGCTTGAGGACGAGGAGTTCCTTCTTGGTGCGTCCGGAGCCGGCGACGTCGTTGTAGTCGATCTCCTCGAGCTCCTTGAGGCGCGCCAGGCGCTTGTGGACGGTGTTGAAGTTGGTGAGCATGCCGCCGAGCCAACGGTGGTTGACGTAGGGCATGCCGACGCGAGTGGCCTGCTCCTGGATCGACTCCTGCGCCTGCTTCTTGGTGCCGACGAACAGGATCGTGCCGCCGTGGGCCACGGTCTGCTTGATGAACTCGAACGCGTCGTTGATGTAGGTCAGCGACTGCTGCAGGTCGATGATGTAGATGCCGTTGCGCTCGGTGAGGATGAAGCGCTTCATCTTGGGGTTCCAGCGACGGGTCTGGTGCCCGAAGTGGACGCCGCTCTCGAGGAGCTGGCGGGTCGTGACGACGGCCATGCCGAAGTCCTTTCGGTTGAGGTTTCCAGTTGTCTTCACGTATGTCGTCGGTATGACGCACCGCGAACCTGGCGCCCCGATGGGTCCGGACCCGCCTGCTCCCTCGAGGAGAACCGGCCGGACTGGCAGACCCACCCCGGCATGGACCGGTGTGAGGCGCGCGAATTCGACCCAGTGCTGACACTGGGTCGTAGCAGCAGTCTACGGGCATCCGCGGTCCCCGACGAAATCGAGTCGACCGGCGCGGCGCCGGTGGTTAGTGTCAACGACTTGTGAGCGCCGTCCTGGAAGTCGTGGCACCCTCCCGGAGGGGGCGTAGCTTCCGCTACCTGCTCGCCTCCTCCTGGGTGGCCAACATCGGGGACGGCATCGCGCTCGCCGCCGGTCCGCTGCTCGTCGCCCAGCAGACGCGCAACGCGTTCCTGGTCGCGCTGGCCGCGATCGTCGAGCGGCTGCCCCAGCTGCTCTTCGGGCTCCACGCCGGCGCCCTCGCCGACCGGCTCGCCCGGCGGCTGACCGTGATGGTCGCCGACACGCTCCGCACACTCGTCGTACTCGGACTGTGCGTGGTCATCGCGACCGGCCAGGTCACCATCGGCTGGGTCTACCTGGCGATGTTCCTCACCGGCACCGCCGAGGTCTTCTCCGACTCCGCATCCCGCACGCTGCTGCCGATGCTGGTCTCCCGGGCCGAC
>JBQCJL010000115.1:0-2951 GCA_051952795.1 Marmoricola sp. | reverse complement strand
ATCCTGACGCGGCTCCTGTCGCGGAACCTGCGGCAAACTGCGCCCTGATTCGGGCGTGACCTCCGCCCGAGACCGCCGTTGATGGACATGTGAAACGGATTCAGGTTTTCGTCAAGGGTCGGATCGCGCTCCTCACCGCGCTGCTGGTTGCGCTGTTGAGCTTCACCGTCCTCGCCTCGCAGCCGGCCGCGACCGCGGCGACGGCACCAGTCGCCCATGGCGGTGCCCGCCAGCTCTGGGCGACGGGCGTCCCGGCCAGTGGCGTGACCTACCTGCTCAACAGCGCCGGTCACGTCGTGCAGACCAAGCGCGCGGACGCCCAGGGTGGCGTGCTGTTCCGGGACGTCGTGCCGGCGAGCGGGTACCGCCTCCGCCTCGCATCGCACGCCACCAGCGCAGCGGTGACCGTCCACAGCACCGCGGCGGCGCCTTGGAATCCGGGCATCTACAACCAGCAGATCAAGCCCGATGGCTACGGCTACCTGACCACGCGTGACGGCACCAAGCTGGCCTACGCAGTCCATCTGCCCACGCACCCGGCCACCCTCGGTGTGGGTCTGCCCTCGGATCTGGAGAACCAACTGCCCAACCTCGGGTTGCCCTACGTCGGTCCGTATCCGACGTTGGTCGAGTACTCGGGCTACGGCACCGCCACGCCCTCCGGCCCCGAGAACGGCATCGCCGCGATCGCGAACCTGATGGGCTTCGCCGTCGTCGACGTCAGCATGCGCGGCACCGGCTGTTCGGGCGGCGCCTTCGACTTCTTCGAGACCATGCAGAACCTCGACGCCTATGACGCCATCGAGACGATCGCCCGCCAGCCGTGGGTGAAGGGCCACAAGGTCGGCATGTTCGGCATCTCCTACGGCGGCATCAGCCAGCTGTTCGCCGCGCAGTACAACCCGCCGCACCTCGCCGCGATCGCCCCGCTGTCGGTGATCGCCTCGGTTCCCACCACGCTCTTCCCCGGCGGCTACATGAACACCGGATTCGCGCTGAACTGGGCGCTCGAGCGGATCCATGACGCCAAGCCGGCGAGCGCGACCACCGGACAGCCCTGGGCCTGGAAGCAGATCCAGGGGGGCGACACCGTCTGCAAGGCGAATCAGGCCCTGCACGGCGAGGCGATCGACCTACTCGCCAAGATCAAGGCGAATCAGCACTATCACCCGGCGGTCGCCGACCCGATCGACCCGGTCACGTTCGTGAAGAACATCCACGTGCCGGTCTTCATGGCATGCCAGTGGGAGGACGAGCAGACCGGTGGCTACTGCCCGGTGCTCGTACGTCACTTCACCGGGACGACCAAGAAGTGGTTCACCTTCACCAACGGCGTGCACACGGATTCCCTGGATCCGGCCACGATGAACCAGATGTTCGACTTCCTCGAGCTATACGTCGCCAACGAGGCTCCGTTGCTGAAGTCGGTGCTGCTGAGGGTGACCGCACCGATCATCCTGCAGACGGCCTTCGGTCTGCCGCAGAACGACGTGGTCCAGCTTCCGCCGGACCCGATCCAGCAGATCCCGACCTACGACGCGGCACTCCAGGCGTTCAACGCCCTGCCGCGGGTCACGGTCCGCTTCGACAACGGTGCCGGCGACAACACGCCGGGTAACCCGGTGCCCGCCTACGAGCACACCTACTCGTCGCTGCCGATCTCCGGCACCCAGACGGCCACCTGGTACCTGGGCGCCCACGGAACGCTCAGCGCGAGCAAGCCGACGCGGACGACGGTCACCGGGTACACGTCCAACGCCAAGGCGGGTCCTGCCACCGACTTCACCGGTTCGGTCGGGAGCGGTGGGTTGTGGGGCAATGCCTCGCAGTGGAGTTGGGACTGGAAGCAGCCGGGCATGCTCGGCACCGCGCCGCTGCGCAACAACGCGGTCTCCTTCGTCACCGCTCCGCTGGCCCAGGACACGACCGTGATCGGATCGGGCGCGGTCTACCTGTACGTGCGGTCGTCGACGTCCGACGTCGACCTGATGGCGACGGTCAGCGAGGTACGGCCCGACGGCCAGGAGACCTACGTCCAGAGTGGCTACCTGCGCGCCAGCGACCGGGTGCTCGACCACACCTCGACGGGCGTGATGAAGCAGCCGAGCACCAACCTCGAGCCGGTCCAGTCGCTACGACCGCTGGACGTACATGCGATGCCGGCGGGCAAGTTCACCCTGATCGCGGTGCCGCTCTACTACGAGGGCCACGCGTATCGGGCCGGGTCGCGGATCCGGGTGAAGATCTCGGCGCCCAACGGCGATCAGCCGGTCTGGTCGTTCGCGTACACCACGCCGGGGACCGCGAGCCAGGTCGCGCTGGCGCTCGGGCCGGTCGGGACCAACGTGCCGTCGCGGCTGGTGCTGCCGGTGATCCCGGGACAGTCGGTCCCGACCGGGTACCCGACCTGCCCCAGCCTGCGCAACGAGCCGTGCCGCCCCTACCTGCCGATCCAGAATCCGGTGCTGCCCGGTCCGGTGTCGATCGTGGCGATGCCTCGGAGTGTCTACTGACCCGCCGAGCTTGCACCTCTTGACGCCGACCTTGCGCCTATTGACGCCGACCTTGCACTTGTTGCGGTCGAGGTTGCGTGAAACGCAGATGCTCGGCACCTGTGGGGGCGGGTAGCGTTCCCGCATGACCGCTCAAGCCTCGCGTGACTCGATGACTGCTGGCCAGGCACTGGCCGACATTCAGGGTCGGGCGGCTTGGGCCGTCGTGCGTCTGGGCAACAGCGACTCCGTGGTCCTGCTCGGCGGCGACCTCACCTCGCCGGAGCGGATCGTCGACATCGACCTCCCCGAGGGGCTGCCCGAGGCCGGTCGTCGGTACGACCGCTTGGTGGCGGTTCCCTACCGGCAGGTGGCGGAGCGCGGCTTCGTGGCCCAGGACGATGGCACTCCGCTCGCCGTGGTGGCGATCGACGTCGAGCATGAGGTCGCTCGCGCCGA
>JBQCJL010000114.1:0-4901 GCA_051952795.1 Marmoricola sp. | reverse complement strand
CACAACGAGGTGGTGCCGGCGGTCAACCAGGTGGAGACCCACCCCTTCTTCCAGCGCGTCGCCGACCAGGAGTTCATGAGTGGCCGCGGTGTGGCCATCGAGTCGTGGGGCCCGTTCGCCGAGGGCCGCAACGACATCTTCACGAACCCGGTCTTGAGCGAGATTGCTCGTGCCCATGACAAGTCGACCGCGCAGGTGATCCTGCGCTGGCTGGTGGAGCGCGGTGTGATCGTGATCCCCAAGTCGGTGCGGCCCGAGCGGATGGCCGAGAACTTCGACATCTTCGACTTCTCGCTCACGGCCGAGGAGATGGCGGCGATCGCCACCCTCGACACCGGTGCGAGTCTGTTCTTCGACCATCGCGACGCGGGCATGGCGGAGATGCTCGGCACGCACGAGGTCAGCTGAGGCTCGCCGCCTAGGCGGAGCGCGTGATGGCGACGAGCTGCCGGAGGCAGTGGTCGCGCAGCGGCTCGGGGAAGTCGTGGGCGAGCCGGTTGAACACGACGCGACCCTCCTTGCGGGCGACGACCAGGCCTGCCGTCCTCAGCAGCCTGAGCGCATAGCTGACGGAGTCCTCGCTGACCTCCAGTGCGAGGGCGAGGTCGCCGACACACAGCTCCTCGCTGACGTCGAGCGCATAGATGAGGCGCAGCCGGACGGGGTCCGCCATCAGCGACAGCAGGCTGGTCAGCCGACCGGCGTCCTCGGCCGACGGCAGCCGCTCCTTCGCGTGCGCAACGCGCTCGGCATCGATCGGGTGGGCGTGATCAGTGGTGGTCATGGGAGTCCTCCGGATCGGCCATCGGGAGCAGGGTCCGCCCCGAGGGGGCGACGACGGTCGCGGCCAGATAGCGCGCTGGATCCGCGTCGAAGCGGTGGGCGCAGTGGTCGGAGCAGAAGTACACGCGCGCGCCCTGGTGCGTGCGGATGGCCGGCGCGTGGGCGATCTCGACCTGCATGCCACACACCGGGTCCTTGCCGAAGGTCGTCGTGTCGTGGCCGCGGCGTCGGTAGACCGCATAGAGGGCGACGAACCCGACGAGGGCGATGATGTTCAGGACGGCCGTGTAGTTCCAGGAGAACTGGGTCATCACCGGCTCCTTGTGCCGGGCGGCCTCGGGGATCCCGATCGCCTGGAAGAGGTACTCCACGGCGAGCCCTGCCACCGTCATGGTCGCCCAGAAGACGCCGAGGATCCGCAGCGTCAGCGCGGTGCCGTAGTACTTGCGGTAGATCACCAGCAGCGGAAGCGTGATGAGGTCGGCGAACACGAAGGCGACCACGCCGCCGATTCCGATGCCGCCTCCCCAGAGGGCGGCCGCCAGGGGGACGTTCCCGACGGAGCACACGAAGCTGATGATCGCGAGGAACGGGCCGAGCACAGCGTTCTCGAGGGAGGACCAGAAGCCGTGCCCGGTGAGGAACAGCGACTGCCAGAAGGCCGTGGGGATCAGCGCCGAGGCGAACCCCGCCACGAGGAAGCCGATGACCAGCTCCTTGCGCAGCATGGTGAGGTCGCTGATCGTGTAGGCGGCCGCATCGCCCCAGGTCCGCCGGGTCGCGCCCTCCGCCGGGCCGTGCTGGTGATCGCTCTGGCTCCCCGCGTTGAGGTTGGCGCGCGCCTCGGCGATCCACGCCGCCGGCAGCAGCCGCGGAAGCACGAGGCCCAGCAGGACGATCATGATCGCCCCGCCGACGAACTCGGCCAGCGCGAACTGCCAGCCCAGGAGCAGCCACAGCACGAGTCCGAGCTCCACCACCAGGTTCGTCGAGGCGATCATGAACACCATCGCCGCGGTGAAGTCGGCGCCGCGCGCGAAGAGCGTCTTCGCCAGGGCGGCCGCCGCATAGGAGCACGACGACGACGCGATGCCGAAGAACGAGGCGCGCCCCAGAGCGGCTGGGGAGTGGTCGCCGAGGACGCGCTGCATCCGCTCGCGTGACACGAACGCCTGCACCGCGCCGGAGAGCACGAAGCCGATGATGAGAGCCCAGAGGGTCTCCCAGAACATGAAGAACGCCTCTTGGAGCCCTTGTCCGAGGTCGGTCAGCACTGTCGATCTCCTAAACATCCGTACGTATATGCGGATAATACATCGCTAGGCTCGCCCGCATGAAGGTGCTCGTGACCGGCGGAGCCGGCTACATCGGTTCCACCACTGCGTTGGCCCTCGAGCAGGCCGGCCACACGCCGGTGATCCTCGACTCGCTGGTGGCCGGCCCGCGCGCCTTCGTCGGCGACCGGATCTTCTACGAGGGCGACATCGCCGACCGCGCGCTGCTGCAGCGGATCATGGCCGAGCACCCCGACATCGCCTGCACCATTCACATGGCGGCCCTGATCGTCGTGCCGGAGTCCGTCGCCGATCCGTACCTCTACTACCGCGAGAACGTCGCCAAGTCCCTGGAGATGTTCGACGAGCTCGACAAGCTCGGGAAGCCACGCGTCGTCTTCTCGTCCTCGGCGTCGGTCTATGCGATGCCGCACGAGGGGTTCGAGGTGACCGAGGGCGACCCGACGGCGCCGGGGTCGCCGTATGCGCGCACCAAGCTGATGATGGAGCAGGTGCTGGTGGACCTCGCTGCCGCGACCTCGCTTCGTGCCCTGATCCTGCGCTACTTCAACCCGATCGGCTCCGACCCCGGCTTGCACACCGGCATCTACGTTCGCGAGCCGTCGCACGTGCTCGGTCAGCTGGTCCTCACCGCGCAGGGGCTGAAGGACGCCTTCACCATCACCGGTGTCGACCACCCGACGCGTGACGGCACCGGGATCCGCGACTACATCCACGTCTGGGACGCCGCCCGTGCCCACGTCGCTGCGGTCGAGCAGTTCGACGCGGCCCTGGAGAAGGCGGACGCGACCAGCCTGATCCTCAACCTCGGCACGGGCAACGGCGTCACCGTGCGGGAGCTGGTGGCCGCGTTCGAGCGGGTGTACGGCCAATCGATCAACGTCGTGGAGGCGCCGCCGCGGCCTGGCGACGCCGTGGGCGCTTACGCATCGGTCCGCCGCGTCTCCGACCTGCTCGGCTGGAAGGCGGAGCATTCCATCGACGAGGCGATCGAGTCGGCGCTCGCCTGGGGACGCAAGCGCAAGTCCATCCTCGGCTACGACTGATGCGTCGCTGGTGGGCGCTGCCCCTGGGCATCTTCGCCCTGAGTCGGGTGGAGCAGTCGCTGCTCTTCGGCTATCTCCTCCGCAAGCAGCACGACAGCTACATCGGGCCGGGCGGGGGACTCCGGTCGTGGGGACATCCGGTCACCTTCCTCGACGGCCTGCTCAACTGGGATGGCGTCTGGTACCGACAGATCGCCGAGCGCGGCTATCCGCAGCACCTCCCGATGCTCCATGGGCATGTGCGCGAGAACGCGCTGGCCTTCTACCCCCTCTTTCCCGGGATCGTGCGGGCCGTCATGGGAGTGGGACTCTCCTTCGAGCTCGCCGCCTTCCTCGTGAGCCTGGTGTGCGGTGCGATCGCGTCCTGTGTGCTCTTCAAGCTCGTCCTCGACCACGCCAGCCGGTTCACCGCGGCGATGGCCGTGCTCGGGCTGATGTTCGCGCCGATGGCGGTGATCTTCGAGGCGGCGTACACCGAATCGCTTGCCTTGCTGCTCCTGCTGTTGGCCCTGACCGCGCTCGGGCGGAGGCGCTACGGCTGGTTCGCGTTCCTCACGCTCCTGATCGCGCTCGCGCGGCCGATGTCACTGCCCCTGGCGTTGGTCTGCGGGGTGGTCTGGATCGTGCGCTGGCGTCAGCGCGGCGCCGAGCCGTTCGAGCTCCGGGAGCGCTTGGCGCTCGGGGCGGCCGCGGTCTGGGCGGCGTTCACGTTCGCCCTCTGGCCCGCGATCGTGGGGCTTCGCACGGGCGTGCTCACCGCCTACTTCAAGACCCAGAACGCGTGGGCCCACGGGTCGGGGGAGCACGGGTGGCGCTCCTGGATCCAGCAGGCGCTCCACTTCCAGCACCCCCTGATGTCGGTCAGCGTGGTCGCGGGTGCGGTGGTCGTGATCGCCGCCATGGTGCTGCACAAGGGCGCACGGGCGTGGGGTCTCGAGCTGCGCACGTGGACCTGGGCGTATCCGCTCTACATCCTGGGCACGGCGCGACCGACCACGAGCATCTTCCGCTACCTCATGCTCACGGTCACTCCGCTGTGGCCGGCGCCCGGCCTGAGCGAGCGCGCTCAGTCGCTCCGGGCGCGGGCCGGTCTGGTCGCGCTGGTGCTGATCATCGGTCTGGTCGGGCAGGTGCTATGGATCAACGCCTACTTCGTGATCTGGCACGGGGACCTCGGCGCGGCCTAGCCGGCACCCACGATCCGCAGGGCGGCGTCGGCGTAGAAGTCGGCGAGCTGGGAGGGGGTCCAGTGATGCCCCTCGCTGAACCAACGGGCGAGGTCCACGCCGAGCGAGAGGATGGTGGCGGCAGCCATCGCGGGATTCGATGTGGTGAAGACGCCGGCGTCGACGCCGCGGCGGACGAGGGCGCGGGTCTCGTGATCGATGTGGTGGCGCAGGTCGTCGACCTCGGCCCGGTGCTCCGGCTCCAGCGCCGCCAGCTCGTAGTTCAGCACGCGGGCGGTGGTGTGCGACACCGCGTGGAACTCGGCGAAGGAATGGGCGAGCGCACGCAGCTGCGCCACCGGATCGTCGTGCGAGGCGATGGCGCGCCGGACCAATCCCAGCGATTCCTGATGTCCCCGCACGGCGATGACGTAGAGGAGCTCCTCCTTGGTCCGGTGGTGCGCGTACAGCGCGGCGGGACTCATGCCCGCGGCGGCCGCGATGTCGCGGGTCGTGGTCGCATGGAAGCCCCTGCTGGCGAAGGCCTCGATGGCGGCCGCGTAGAGCCGGGACCGCCCTTGGGACCAGGGCGCGGGGTCCTGCGCCGGTGT
>JBQCJL010000113.1:0-5173 GCA_051952795.1 Marmoricola sp. | reverse complement strand
ATCCCGACCGCGACCGCAGCCGCGGTGCGCGACATCCGGGCCACGTCGACCACCAGCACCACCGGCGAGCCGGTGAGCGTGGCGACGTGGGCGCTGGAGGCGAAGCCATCGGTTCCGAGCCGGCCGTCGTAGAGACCCATGACGCCCTCGATCACCGCGACGTCCGCACCGGCCGCTCCGTGCAGCAGGAGCGGCACGATCCGGTCCTCCCCGACCAGATGAGGATCCAGGTTGCGGCCGGGTCGACCGGTGGCGAGCGCGTGGTAGCCCGGATCGATGTAGTCCGGACCCACCTTGTGTCCGCTGACCTCGTATCCCGTCAGCCGGAACGCCGCCATCAGCCCGGTAGCGATGGTCGTCTTGCCCTGGCCGGTCGAGGGCGCTGCCACCAGAAGTCGGGGCAGGGTCACCATTCGATGCCCTTCTGACCCTTCTGGCCGGCATCCATCGGATGTTTGATCTTCGTCATCTCGGTCACCAGATCCGCCACCTCGATGAGCTCCGGCGCGGCATCGCGACCGGTGATCAGCACGTGCTGGTGCCCCGGGCGATCGCGCAGGAAGGCGGCAACCTCGCCAGCGTCGATCCAGCCCCACTTCATCGGGTAGGTGAACTCGTCGAGGATGTAGAGATCGTGCTCCTCGGCGAGGACGCGGCGCTTGATCTCCTCCCAGCCCTCCCGGGCATCGCGAGCATGGTCCTCCTCCGTGCCGGCCTTGCGGCTCCAGGACCAGCCCTCGCCCATCTTGTGCCACTGGACCGGGCCACCCTCGCCGGTCTCCTCGTGCAGGCGACCGAGAGCTTTGTAGGCGCTCTCCTCACCGACCCGCCACTTGGCGGACTTCACGAACTGGAAGACGGCGACATTCCAGCCCTGGTTCCAAGCCCGGAGGCCCAAGCCGAAGGCTGCCGTCGACTTCCCCTTGTTCTCACCGGTATGCACCATCGTGAGCGGCCGATTGCGTCGCTGGCGGGTGCTGAGGCCGTCGTCGGGGACGGTGGCCGGCTTTCCCTGGGGCATTAGGCCACTCCTCGCATCCGGTCCTGAACGACAGCCTGGAGCGCTGCCGCATTGACGTCCTCGATCGCTAGATGGTCGGCGCCCAATCGGGCCGCCAGCTGACGGGCGAGGCCGAGGCGCAACGGGCCGCTCTCGCTGTCGATGACGACCGTCGCGACATCGTGCGCCGCGAGGTGGTCAGCGGCTTGGAGCGATCGCCCCACGGCATCGGGGCCATCGGTGGCGCGGCCGTCCGTGACCACGACGAGGAGCGGGCGGGTGCTCGGGTCACGAAGCTGCTCCCGGCGCAGGATGCGCGCGGCCTCCAGGAGTCCTGTCGCGAGCGGGGTCCGACCCCCGGACGGAACCTCGTCCAGCCGAACCGCCGCGACATCGACCGATCGCGTCGGCGGCAGCACCACGTCCGCGGCGGCACCGCGGAAGGTGATCAAGCCGACCTTGTCGCGACGCCGGTAGGCGTCCAACAGCAGCGACAGGATCGCGGTCTTGACCGCAACCATCCGCTTGCGCGCAGCCATCGAGCCCGAGGCGTCCACGCAGAACAGGACCAGATTGGCCTCCTGCCCGATGCGGACCGCGCGTCGGAGGTCCTCGGGCTGCAGCAGGACCCGACCGCCGACGCGGCCGCGTCCGCCCTGGGCACGGGCCGCGGCTCGGATGGTCTCCACGAGATGGAGCGATCCAGGCGTCCCTGGCGGCGCCACCCCGGCGGCCCGTCCCCTGCTGGTGATGGCACGGCTGCGCCGGCCGTCGTGACCCTGTCCGAGACCGCGAACGCTGAGCAGCTTGGGGCGGAAGGGATCGGTGGCGGAGGCGCGGGCGTCAGCGCCGGAAGGGCCGCCCGGCGCCGCGGGTCCGTCGGACTGGTCCTGCCCGCCGGGCTGCTCGGTCTGCGACGGCGCTCCAGGGCCAGGATCCTCGTCTGCGGCCGTCGTCTCCGGCGGGCCCTCGGGCGGGGTCGGTGGATCATCGTCGCGGAGCAGCTCGTCGAGGAGCTCCTCGTCGAGTCCCGGCGCGTCGAAGGGATTGCGGCGCCGCCGATGCGGCAGCGCGAGCAGGGCGGCGCGGCGGATGTCGGCCTTGGTCACCTCGGAGCGGCCGGACCAGGCGGCGTGGGCGAGGGCCGTCCGAGCCATCACGATGTCGGCACGCAGGCCGTCCACCTCGAAACCGGCACAGACACGCGCGATCGTCAGCAGGGCGGCGTCCGAGAGCTCGACCTCGGCGACAGCGAGCCTCGCCTTCTCGATCCGCCTGCTGAGGTCGGCCTCTTGGGCGGCGAATCGAGCGGCGAACTGCGCCGGGTCGTCATCGAAAGCCATCCGTCGTCGCACCACCTCAACGCGAAGCGCCGGATCCCGGGGCGCCGCGATCTCGACGGTGAGCCCGAAGCGGTCGAGCAATTGCGGGCGCAGCTCGCCATCCTCCGGGTTCATAGTCCCGATGAGGATGAAGCTGGCCGCGTGCGCCACCGAGACGCCGTCGCGCTCGACGGTCGATCGACCCGTCGCGGCGGCATCGAGCAGCAGATCGACAAGGTGGTCGTGCAGCAGGTTGACCTCATCGACATAGAGGATTCCGCGGTGGGCCCGCACCAGCAGTCCCGGCTCGTATTCGACCGTGCCGTGAGCCAACGCGCGCTCGAGGTGCAGCGAGCCGAGCACCCGGTCCTCGGTGGCGCCGACCGGAAGCTCCACGAGGCGCACCGGACGCGTGTCGCGGTCGGCATCGGGACCGAAGGGGCCGTCCGGGGACGCGGCGGTGGCATCGTCCGGATCGATCGAGAACCGATCGGCGGCGTAGACGTCGATCGGGGGCAGCACGGCGGCAAGCCCTCGGGCGGTCGTCGACTTGGCCGTGCCCTTCTCGCCGCGGACCAGCACCCCGCCGATCTCGGGCGCGATGGCCGTCAGGATGAGAGCGAGGCCGATGTCGTCGAGGTCGTCCGGCTCACAGCCGACGACGGCGGAGAAGGGATAGTGGACGTGCACGACTTCTGGCATTGAGGCTCCCGCTCGCTGGCCATGGCTATGGTCCGCGCAAGGCCGGTCTTCGGACTCCACGAGTCCCCCGAAGGGGCTCGCGTTACCGCAGCGGGCCTGTGCCGGAATCTCACCGGCTTCCCAGATTCTCCCCGCGAGCTGCGGCCGTCGTTTCCGGCGACGTCGCTCTTGGGGCACCTTGCGCTCGAGCGCCACGATAGCGTCTGCGCTCATGTCCGGCACTTCAGGCTCGTCTACCGATCCGGTCCTCGTCCGGGTGATCGGCATCGGCGCCGATGGTTGGGAGGGGTTGCCCGACTCGACCCGCGCGCTCCTCGCAGCGGCCACCACGGTGCTGGGTGGAGAGCGCCAGCTCGATCTCCTCCCGCCCATCGACGGGCAGGAGCGGACGCCTCTGCCCCGGCCGCTGCGTGAGGGGCTCAGCGCAATCCTGCGGGACGCTCCCAAGGACCTCGTCATCCTCGCTTCCGGCGACCCGCTGGTGTCCGGAATCGGGGCGACCGTGATCGAGCTTCTCGGCACCGACGCGGTCGAGGTCATTCCCTCGGTCTCGTCGGTGGCACTCGCCCGCGCTCGGCTGGGGTGGGCCGCGGAGTCGTGTGGCGTGGTGTCGGTGGTCGGGCGCAGCGTCGATCTGGTCCGACGCGAGCTCGCACCGGGCCGCAGGCTTCTGGTGCTGTCCTCGGATGAGCGAACACCCTCCGAGGTCGCGCACCTCCTCACGGAGGCCGGCTTCGGGAGCTCCAGGATGACCGTGCTCGGCGATCTCGGCGGACCTGCCGAGACGCGGACGGACGGCGTCGCAGGGACCTGGGCGGCTCCGGCTCCTCGTCTGAACGTCGTGGCCGTGGAGGTCGGGGGTGCATACACCGGCATCGGTTGGGCGGCCGGCCTGCCCGACGACGCCTACGAGAACGACGGCCAGCTGACCAAGCGGGATCTCCGCGCATCCGCGCTCGCGCGCCTGGCGCCTGCTCCGGGGGAGCACCTCTGGGATGTGGGAGCCGGTGCCGGATCGGTGGGCATCGAGTGGATGCGGGCGCACCCGTCCTGCCGCACCACGGCTATCGAGGCGGATGCCGGGCGCGCCGAGCGGATCGGACGCAATGCAGCCCGGTTGGGCGTTCCCACCCTGCAGGTGGTCCTGGGCAGAGCCCCGGAGGTCCTGGACGAGCTCGATGCGGCCGACGCCATCTTCATCGGTGGCGGCGCAACCGGGTCCGGGGTCCTCGATCGCTGCCTTGCCGCACTACGGCCCGGCGGGCGCCTGGTGGTCCACGGCGTCACCCTGGAGACCGAGCGCGTGCTGAGCCAGGCCTACCACGAGCACGGCGGCGAACTGACCCGCATCGGCGTGGAGACCGCGGCACCGGTCGGGACCTTCACCGGGTGGACACCCGCCCGCGCCGTCACCCAGTGGGCGCTGACGCGTTAGCACGACCTACTCGGTCACGGTCCGGCGTGTAGAGCCCGGACTCGCCACCCTGCTGATCGAGGGCACGACCCACCAGGATGACGGCGGCCTGCCTCAGGGCAGCCGCCTCCACCGCATCGGCGATGCTCGCGAGGGTTCCGGTCAGCACCAGCTGGCCCGGCTGACTCGCGCGATAGACCACCACGACCGGGCAGTCGCGCCCGTAGTCCGGCTCGAGAGCGGTCATCAGCTCGCGCACGCGGGTGATCGCCAGGTGGAGGACCAGGGTCGCGCCGGTCGCGGCGAAGGCCTCGAGTGACTCCGTCTGGGGCATCTGCGTCGACCGAGCCTGGGTTCGCGTCAACACCACGGACTGCGCGACCAACGGAACGGTCAGCTCGCGGCCGACGATGGCGGCCGCAGCGGCGTAGGCCGGAACGCCCGGGGTCACCGTCCAGGTGACTCCGGCCGCGTCCAGGCGGCGCGTCTGCTCGGACAGGGCCGAATAGATCGACGGGTCTCCCGACGTCAGCCGCACCACCTGCAGTCCCTCGCGTGATCCGGCGATGAGGTGGTCCGCGATCCGGTCGAGGTCGAGGTCCTGGGTATCGACCAGGCGCGCATCCGGACGGCAGTGGCCCAGCACCTCGGAGTCGAGGTAGGTACCCGGGTACAGGACGAGGTCGGCCGCAGCGAGCAGCGTGGTCGCGCGGACGGTCAGCAGGTCGGCCGCAC
>JBQCJL010000112.1:0-2867 GCA_051952795.1 Marmoricola sp. | reverse complement strand
AACTACTTCCAGCGCTCGGAGGTGAAGAGTGCGCTGGTCGGGGTCCTGCTGACCCAGGCCGCCTTCGCCTCGCACCCCCAGCATGCGGAGGTGGCGATCGAGCGGCCAATCTTCCTCATGGGTCTGCCGCGCACCGGAACGACGATCCTGCACCGGCTCCTCCACGCCGATCCGAGGGCGCAGGGACTCGAGATGTGGCTGACCCAGTACCCCCAACCCCGACCGCCGCGCGAGACCTGGGAGTCCGACCCGATCTTCACCGCCATGCAGCAGGCGTTCACCGCGCATCACGAGGACTCCCCCGAGTTCATGGGCATCCACTACATGGATGCGACCACGGTCGAGGAGTGTTGGCGGCTGCTGCGTCAGACCGGCAAGTCGAACTCGTATGAGTCGCTGGCCCAGGTGCCGCGCTACACGGAATGGTTGCGCAAGCAGGACTGGACCGACGCCTACGCACGGCACAAGCAGAACCTCCAGCTGATCGGGCTGAACGATCCCGAGAAGCGCTGGGTGCTGAAGAACCCCTCGCACATGACGGCGCTCGACGCGCTGATGGCGGTCTATCCCGACGCCCTGATCGTCTACACGCACCGGCCGCCGCCGAGCTGCATCAGCTCATCGTGCTCGTTGTCGGAGGCCACCACCGAGGGGCACTCCACGACGTATGTCGGCGAGACGATCGGGCGCACGCAGCTCGACCTGTGGTCGCACAGCTACCACGCCTTCCACGATGCCCGGCCGAAGTACGACCAGAGCCAGTTCATCGACGTCGCCTTCACGGATCTGGTGAAGGACCCGGTGGGGACGGCGCGGTCGGTCTACGAGGCGTTCGATCTGGACTGGACCCCTGAGGTCGAGGCGGCGGTGACGAGGACCAGCGATGAGGCCAAGCAGGGCAAGGCGGCGCCGAAGCACAACTACACCCTGGAGGACTACGGGTTGACCGAGCGGCAGGTGCTCGACGCGTTCGACCGCTAGGCGGGGTTTTCGCGGCGTCTCGACGGGGTATTCAAGCGAGAGGAATCCAACCGAGGAGCGCACGTGACGACAGCACCGTTCGAGCCGAAGCCCGAGGTGGCACCCGGGGAGCCTGACGAGACCGTGCCCGCAGCCGATCCGAACCGGCCTGACCAGAGCCCCGAGGCGGACCCTGGAGACGAACCGCCCGACTGAGCTCGAGGCTCTCATGGAGACCCTTTGGGATCGCGTCGACCGGGTTCAGAGGAGACACCCGATCCTCGGGTTTCCCGTCGGCGTGGCCTACAAGTTCTTCGATGACCAGGGCGCCTACCTGGCCGTCCTCCTGACGTACTACACCTTCACGGCCGTCTTCCCGCTCCTCCTGATCGCCTCCTCGATCCTCGGGTTCCTGCTGCAGGGCGATGCGACCCTGCGAGCGGAAGTTCTCGGATCCGCGCTGCGCCAGTTCCCGATCGTGGGCACGCAGCTGGGACAGCCCAGCGGACTGCGCGGAAGCACCGGCGCGATCGTCATCGGTGTCGTCGCGGCCCTCTACGGAACCACCGGTCTGGGGCAGGCGGCGCAGAACGCGATCAACACCACGTTGGCGGTGCCGCGGAACAGCAGAGTGAATCCGATCCTCGCCCGGCTCCGCAGCGTCCTGCTGCTCTTCGTCGGCGGCCTGACCGTCCTGACCGTCGCCGTCCTGACCAGTCTCGCGAGCCAGGCCGACGGCCTCGCGATCAGCCAGGACGCCGGTATCCAGTGGCTGCTCCGCGCCGCCTCCATCATCATCACGGCCGCAGTCCTGGCCGGCATGGTCGCCTTCGCCTCGTCCGGCAGGCTGCGATTCCGCCAAGCGCTGCCCGGCGCGATGGTGATCGCGGTGCTCTGGCAGCTGCTGCAGCTGGTCGGTGGGGTGTACGTCCAACACGTCCTCACCCGGGTGAACTCGATGAACGCCACCTTCGCGTTGGTCCTCGGGCTGGTGGCCTTCCTCTACGTCGCGTCGACGGTGGCCGTGATCGGGCTCGAGCTGAACGTCGTCCTCGCTGAGCGGCTCTACCCGCGCTCCCTGGCGACACCGTTCACCGATGACGTCGACCTGACCGACGCGGACCGGCGGGCGTACATCCGGTACGCGAAGGCACAACGGTTCAAGGGCTTCGAGCGGATCGAGGTCCGCTTCGAGGACGCGAATCGCGACTAGGTGGAAGCTCTGTCGTACCAGGTACGTCAGAACTTCCACCGTGAGCGAGCCGATGGCCTAGACGCCCACCGCCACCCGCGCGGTCTGTGGCCGGAACTGCTTCATCAGATACCGCGCGTCGCGATCGAAGCCCTGGATCGTCCCGGAGGCCATCGCGTACATGAAGTCGAGCCCGAGGAAGTACAGACCCGGCACCGGGGACACACCGCGCTCCTGCAGGATCTCGCCGTCCTCGCCGAACGCCGGCAGCTCGAGGAAGCGGTGATCGGCGATCGAGCCCGTGCACCACACGATCGTGTTGATCGGCGGCGTGACGCCGTCGACGGTCACCGGCCGGCCGTTCTCCACGGCTTCGACCCGTCCGATCCGGTTGATGCCGGCGGCGTCGAGATCGGCCAGCTTGTTGCGGATCAGCATCAAGCCGTGGCCACGGTGCTCCTCGTACGCCTTGCGTCCCATCGGAGTCCTCAGCGTGAGGACGTTGCGGAACGCGAACATGAGGAACGGAATCATGATGGTGCCGCGGATGCCGTCGATGTCCACGGGCGTCTGCCCCGGGTGCCGTCCGGCCAGATACGTCGGATGACCGGCCCGGGCCGCGTCCAGGGCGATGTCGGTGCCTGAATTGGCGGCACCGACGACGAGCACGCCGCCAGGAGCGAACTGCGCGGGGTTCCGGTAGTCCAACGAGGTC
>JBQCJL010000111.1:0-3879 GCA_051952795.1 Marmoricola sp. | reverse complement strand
CGAGTCCGGGCTTGCCGACCAGCAGGCGCAGGCGTCCGCCCAGCTCCTCACCGGTGGCACGAACCGACTCACGAACGGCGGCGAGCTCCTCGCCGGCCTCGGCGACGCCGACAGCGCCGGAGACGCCGGTGGGCGCACGGAACTCCCCGAAGACCTGGCGCAGCGTCCCGGCCCATTCGCCGGTGGTCGCACCGGCGCGGGCAGCCGCGAGCGTCGCGGTCATCAGGTTCGCACCCGTCTTGGCGTCCTCGGCCAGCCGCTGCAGCGCCTCCTCGACGCCGGCGTTGTCACGCTCCGCCTTCCAGGCGTTCAGGCTCTCGATGGCGAGCCGCTCGGCCTCGGGGTCGGCGGTCTGGATCGCGGAGTCGAGGTCGGCCGTCAGTGGCGAGGGTGCGGTGGTCTCGAACTTGTTGAGGCCGACGACGATCTCCTCGCCGCTCTCGATGCGCGCCCGACGAGCCGCGTGTGATGAGACGAGCTCCTGCTTCATGTAGCCGGACTCGACGGCCGCGACCGCCCCGCCCATCGCCTGGACGCGGTCGATCTCCGCCTTGGCGTCGGTCACCAGCTGCGCGACCTTGGCCTCGATCACGTGTGAGCCGTTGAAGATGTCGTCGTACTCCAGCAGGTCCGACTCGTAGGCGAGCACCTGCTGCAGGCGCAGCGACCACTGCTGGTCCCAGGGGCGTGGCAGACCCAGCGCCTCGTTCCAGGCCGGCAGCTGCACGGCACGTGCGCGGGCGTCCTTGCTCAGGGTCACGCCGAGCATCTCCAGCACGATGCGCTGCACGTTGTTCTCGGGCTGGGCCTCGGTCAGACCGAGCGAGTTGACCTGGACGCCGTAGCGGAAGCGGCGCATCTTGGCGTCCTTGACGCCGTAGCGGTCGCGCGTGATCTCGTCCCACAGCTCGACGAAGGCGCGCATCTTGCACATCTCCTCGATGAACCGCACGCCCGCGTTGACGAAGAACGAGATCCGGCCCACGACCTTCTCGAAGTCATCCTCGGAGACCTGACCGGAGTCCTTGACCGCGTCGAGCACGGCGATCGCGGTACACATCGCGTACGCGAGCTCCTGGACCGGCGTCGCGCCGGCCTCCTGCAGGTGGTAGCTGCAGATGTTGATCGGATTCCACTTGGGGATCTCGTTGACCGTGTAGCTGATCACGTCGGCGATCAGGCGCATCGAGTGCTCCGGCGGGAAGACGTAGGTCCCGCGCGAGAGGTACTCCTTGATGATGTCGTTCTGCGTGGTGCCGGCGAGCTGGTGAGCGACCTCCTGGGCGGGAACGCCGGGGTTCTGCTCCTCCGCCACGACCTGATACAGGGCCAGCAGCCACATCGCGGTGGCGTTGATGGTCATCGAGGTGTTCATCTCGACGAGCGGGATGTCCTGGAAGAGCCGACGCATCTCACCGAGGTGCTGGATCGGGACGCCGACCTTGCCCACCTCGCCTCGGCTGAGCGGGCTGTCCGGGTCGTAGCCCGTCTGCGTGGGCAGGTCGAAGGCGACGGAGAGGCCGGTCTGACCCTTGGCGAGGTTGGTGCGATACAGCTTGTTGGACTCCGCCGCAGTCGAGTGGCCGGCGTAGGTCCGCATCACCCAAGGGCGGTCCCGCTGCGGGCGGTCCGGAGTCTGTGCAGAGGAATCGCTCATGGGCGAAGCCTAAGGGTGTCGTCTACCGACCGGTAGCAAAGGTGAAGGTTCTCACCCTGTGGGGTGGGCCACGTGGGCCCCGATTCGGCCTAGGGTGAGGCCATGGTGAACCTGACGCGGATCTACACGCGCACCGGCGACGGCGGTCAGACACGGCTCGGTGACATGAGCCTGACGAGCAAGAACGACCCGCGTCTGCACGCGTACGCGGACGTCGACGAGGCCAATGCGCACCTCGGCGTCGCGCTGGCGATCGGCGAACTCGAGCCGGACGTGGTGCAGGTGCTGACCACCATCCAGAACGACCTGTTCGACGTCGGAGCCGACCTGTGCACGCCCGTGGTGGAGAACCCCGAGTATCCGCCCCTGCGCATCACCCAGGACTACGTCGACCGGCTCGAGGGCTGGTGCGACCACTACAACGCCTCGCTGTCCCCCCTGCGCTCCTTCATCCTCAATGGCGGCACGCGCGCGGCTGCTCAGCTACACGTCGTGCGCACGGTCGTGCGTCGCGCCGAGCGGGGCGCCTGGGCCGCCCATGAGACCTACGCCGACGTGATGAACCCGCTGGCGATCACGTACCTGAACCGACTCAGCGACCTCATCTTCATCCTCGCGCGGTATGCGAATCGGGAGAACGGCGACGTGCTCTGGGTTCCTGGAGGAGAGCGCTGAGAGCTGGCGTCAGCCAGCGGGTCAGCGTGAACCGCCCGTCAGACTGGAGGAGAGCGCTCCTAGCGAGCGCGGCGGCCGAGCGCCGGGTCGGCTGGGGGCGCCGCCTCCAGCCACGATTGGAAGCCCACCAATGCTCGGCTGCTCATCGAGAGCTCGAGCTCGCGGCCGTCGAGCGTGCATCGCACCACGACGTTGTCGGGGTAGAGCGAATGCGCCTCGTCCGGCCCGGGCACCCGAACCCCGAGATAGCGCAGGTTCTCACGACGCAGCGTCGCCTTGGGGCGCAGCGACGGCGTGAAGATCCTGAACCACTGGAGCTCCTCGTGCGCGTACCGGCCGATGCCGAGGACCCAGCCACGGCCGTCGACGCTCTGGCGACGGCGCCAGCTCAACTCGAAGGTTCCGCCGCTATGCGACAGCCACCGTCGCCGCACAACCAGAAGGGCGCCGTAACAGAAGGGCACGCCCAGCAGCAGAGCGGCCCAGTCGGCCACCCACTGCCATAGCGTCATCTACCCTCGTTCCGGCGTCCCTAGTGGTGCAGAGAATCGCGTTAGTTGCCGGCCTCGGCCGCGCTCATCTTCGCCTCCAACAGGCGCTGGGCCTCGGCGAAGCTGCTCTCGTGGGAGATCTCGGCGAACTCGCACAGCAGCCGGACCTCGTTGTTAGCGACCGAGATGAAGCCCCCGTCGGTGGCGGCCACCCAGTGGCCGTCATCCGCGGTACGGACGTCGATCTGTCCGGGAGCAAGCACCGACAGCACCGGGATGTGATCGGCGAGCACGCCGATCTCCCCGTCCACTGTCGTGGCGTTGACCACGATCGCCTCGCCGGACCAGACCTCACGGTCGGCCGCGACGAGCGACACGTTCATGTTCTTGGCCATGGCGCTTACAGGCTCTTCTGGATCTCAGCCCACTTGGCCTCGACGTCGTCGAGACCACCGCACATGAAGAACGCCTGCTCGGCCACGTGGTCGTAGTCGCCATCGGCGATCTTGTTGAACGCCTCGATGGTGTCGGCGACCGGAACCGTCGAGCCCTCGATCCCCGTGAACTGCTTGGCCACGTAGGTGTTCTGCGAGAGGAAGCGCTGGATACGACGCGCGCGATGCACGATCGTCTTGTCCTCCTCCGAGAGCTCGTCGACACCGAGGATGGCGATGATGTCCTGGAGCTCCTTGTTGCGCTGCAGGATCTGCTTGACGCGGATCGCGCAGTCGTAGTGCGCCTGCCCGATGTACTGCGCGTCGAGGATGCGCGAGGTCGAGGTGAGCGGGTCCACGGCCGGGTAGATACCGAGCGACGCGATCTCACGCGAGAGCTCGGTGGTGGCGTCGAGGTGCGCGAACGTGGTCGCCGGCGCCGGGTCGGTGTAGTCGTCGGCGGGAACGTAGATCGCCTGGAGCGACGTGATCGAGTGACCGCGCGTCGAGGTGATCCGCTCCTGGAGCACACCCATCTCGTCCGTCAGGTTCGGCTGGTAGCCCACGGCGCTCGTCATGCGACCGAGCAGCGTCGACACCTCGGAACCGGCCTGGGTGAAAC
>JBQCJL010000110.1:0-2341 GCA_051952795.1 Marmoricola sp. | reverse complement strand
GCTGCGGTGCAGGCTCTCGCCGTAGTACCCGCTCACGTTGCGGGGGATCACCCATTGCGGGTTGTAGCGCCCGATGCCTTCGATGGCGGCCATCAGCGCCGTGCGGGTGACCACGTCACCCTGCATGTCCAGCCACGGCGCATTGAGCACCACCGCGCTCGGCTCGTGCCCGCGATCGTCCAGCCACAGCGAGACCAGCAGGCCGCCGGTGGAGTGGCCGCTGACCACGACGTCGTCGTGATCGTCGGTGATCACCGCCCACGCGAAGTCGAGCTCCTCGTAGTACGTGCCCAGGTCCTCGACATAGCAGGGCGTCTGGTGGGGTCGCAGCGATCGCCCGTACTTGCGCAGATCCAGCGCATAGAAGTCGTACCCGCGCCCGTTCCAGAACTCCGCCAGCTCCGTCTGGAAGTAGTAGTCGCAGAAGCCGTGGACGTAGAGCACGGCCCGGTCGGTGCGCACCGCGGCAGCGCGCCGGACGAGGGTGGCCACCACCTCGCCCTCGGCGTCGGGCGCCAACGTGAAGGTGGTCGCGCTGTACGGATCACCGAGGACGTCGACAGCCGTCGACGCCCGCTGCACCTCAGTGGGCATACGTACCGCGGATGATGGCTCGCGCCGCCGTCTTGAAGGCGAGGTTGAACGACATCACCGCGTTGGACGCGGAGGCGTCGATGCCGAGCGTCTCCTCGCGGACCGCATGGACCACGAAGTAGTACCGGTGGACCTGGTCACCAGCAGGAGGCGCCGCGCCCATGAAGGCCGCCGAGCCGCCGTCGTTCTTGAGCATGAAGGCGTTGCCCGGCAACGAGGCGCCCTCAGCACCTGCGCCGGTGTCGAGCGAGGTCACGTCGGCGGGGATGTCGACCAGCGCCCAGTGCCAGAAGCCGCACGGTGTCGGCGCATCGGGATCGAAGCAGGTGACGACGTAGCTCCGGGTGTCGGCAGGTGCGCCGGACCAGCTCAGCTGGGGCGAGGTATTGCCCAGGGACGCGACCTGGTCGTCCTTCAGCGGTGCGCCATCGATCACATCGAGGCTGGTCACCTCGAAGGAGGCGACCACGGGAAGCAGGGCGTAGGGATCAGGGTGGACCGGACGCTCGAGGCTCATGTCATCACCGTAGTCCGCGTACTGGAAGGATGTGCACATGCCCGACGCACTTTCCGCTCCCACGTATCCGACGGGTCTTCGCCTGCAGGGCAAGAGGGTTGTGGTCATCGGCGGCGGCCACGTCGCCCAGCGGAGGATCCCCTCCCTGATCGCAGCCGAGGCCGACGTCGTGGTCATCTCGCCCGATGTCAGTCCGGCGATCGAGGGCATGGGCGCGGAGATCACCTGGCATGCGCGGCACTTCCAGCCGACGGACCTCGACGACGCCTGGTACGCGATCGCCGCGACCGACGACCACGCGGTCAACGCCGCGGTGGCGGCTGCAGCCGAGGAGCGACGCATCTTCTGCGTCCAAAGCGACAGTGCGGCCGGATCGAGCGCATGGACGCCGTCGGTCGGCCGTCACGACAACATCACGGTCGCGGTCTGGGGCAATCGCGACCCGCGACGTTCCGTGGCCGTGCGCGACGAGGTCGTCGAGGGCCTGCGCAACGGGAGCATCGCCGCGCCCCACCATCGGGATCGGAGCCCCGGCGTGGTCCTCGTCGGCGGCGGCCCCGGCGACCCCGAGCTGATCTCCGTCGCCGGACGCAAGGCGCTCCTGGAGGCGGACGTGGTGGTCGCCGATCGTCTCGCGCCCCGGGAGCTGCTCGCCGAGCTGCCCTCGGACGTCGAGGTCATCGACGTCGCCAAGCTGCCGCGTGGACGCTCCGCGCAACAGGAGTACATCAACCAGGTGATTGTCGACGCGGCGCTCGCCGGCAAGCGGGTCGCGCGGTTCAAGGGTGGCGACAACTTCGTCTTCGGTCGTGGCTACGAGGAGATCATCGCGTGCCGCGAGGCGGGCGTCCCGGTCACCGTCATCCCCGGTCTGACGAGCTCGGTGACCGTGCCCGGTCTGGTCGGCATTCCCGTGACCCATCGGGGGGTGACCCACGAGTTCACCGTCATCTCCGGTCACCTACCGCCCGAGCACCCGGACTCCCTGGTGAACTGGGACGCGGTCGCCGCCATGCAGGGGACGATCGTGCTCATGATGGCGGTCGAGAACGCTCCGGCGATCGCGGCCAGGCTGCTCACGGCGCGGCGCGCCACCACGCCCGTGGCGATCATCTGCGACGGCTCGATGCCGACAGAGCGGGTGGTCCTGTCCTCGCTGTGCACGCTGGAGACGGATCTGGTCGCCATCGGCGTCCGCCCACCGGGGATCATCGTGATCTGTGACGTGGT
>JBQCJL010000109.1:0-3467 GCA_051952795.1 Marmoricola sp. | reverse complement strand
CGCTCGTACCCCATCGGGCTGGAGAGATGCCGAGGGTCTGCTGCAGACTGCCAGGGTGACTCTCGCGCCCCGCACCCCGATCATCGTCGGCGTCGGTCAGGTGACCGATCGCGATGCTTCAGGACGTGAGCCGGCGGCGCTCGCCGCCGAGGCGCTGCGGCGCGCCGCGGACGACACGGGCCTGGGGCGAGGCTTGCTCGATGCGGTTGACGCGATCTACACGGTCGCCTGCCTCGGGCGCCCCTACCGCGATCTGGGTGCCGTGGTCGCTGACCAGCTCGGGCTCGGCGACGTCGACAGAATCCAGTCGAACCCGATCGGCGGCGACAGCGGCCAGCTGATGGTCAACGAGGCGGCCGCCGCGCTGCTCGCCGGGGATTACGAGCTGGTGCTCGTGACCGGCGCCGAGGCGGGTGCGAGCCAGGCACGGGCACGCAAGGCCGGCACCACGCCTACGTGGACCGAGCAGGGCGACGAGGTGGAGCCCACGCGGGTGGTCGGCGTCGACAAGCCGGGCTGGAACGGCGTCGAGACTGCTGTCGGCCTGCCGGCGCCCATCCACATGTACTCGTTGTTGGAGACGGCCGTCCGCGCGCGGGTCGGCCATACCCCGGAGGAGCACGCCGAGGCGCTCGCCGGCTTGTGGTCGGCGTACTCGGAGATCGCAGCGACGAATCCGTATGCGTGGTTGCCGCAGGCCTTCTCCGCAGAGCAGATCGGCACACCGTCAGCCAGCAATCGGATGGTGGCCGCGCCCTACACCAAGCTGATGTGCGCCAACCTCGCCGTCGACATGGCCAGCGGCTTGGTCCTCACCACGGTCGAGGCGGCCGAGCGACGGGGGATCCCGCGGGAGAAGTGGGTCTATCTGCACGCCGGCGCTGCCGGCCAGGACGAGTGGTTCGTCTCGGAGCGGGCTGACCTCGCGAGCTCCCCCGCGATCCGGGCGCTCGGCACCACGGTGCTCAAGCACGCCGGGCTGTCGATCGATGACGTCGCGTACGTCGACCTCTACGCCTGCTTCCCGTCCGCCGTTCAGATCGCGGCGCTGGAGCTGGGGTTACCCCTCTACGACCCGGCCCGGCCGCTCACGGTGACGGGTGGACTGGGGTTCGGCGGCGGACCAGGCAACAACTACGGCGGTCATGCGATCGCGACGACGGTGCAGCGACTTCGGGAGGACCCGACGGCGTTCGGCCTCACCACCTCGCTGGGCTACTACGCCACCAAGCACGCGATGGGGATCATGTCGGCCACGCCACCCGGGCAGCCGTTCCAGCACCTCCGGCCGGAAATCGACCTGCCGCCACCGCGCAAGGCCTTCGACTCCTACGAGGGCGAGGCGGTGCTCGAGTCCCACACCGTGCCGTTCGGGCGCAATGGCGAGCCCGATCATGCGGTTCTCAGCCTGCTCGCGCCGAGCGGTGACCGGGTGCTGCTGCAGTCACGCGACGCCGGCGTGATCCAGCGCGTGCTCACCACCGATGTGCTCGGCGCCGCGGTCGCGGTGTCGGGTGGCGAGGTCCGGTTCCTCAGCTAGGAGCGTCGCTCGCGCCGCCCTCCTCGGCGTCCACTGCAGCGGCCTCGGGCTCCACGTGGGCCTGGTCCAACTGCGCTCGCGCCTCGTCGCGCAGCTCGCGGTTTCCGGTCACCAAGCCCGTGACACCCTTGCCGACTCCAGCCAGCTTGTCGCTGACGTCCTTGACGCCGATCTTGATGGCTCGTTTCACCGACAACGTCTCACTCCTCCTGTCGTGGGGCCTCTGGATCTGCGGTACCCGCAGGTGACAGGGCTATGCGGAGAGTCTCAGCGGTGGAGGGCGAGAAGCGTCACCAAGCCGACGGCAGCAAGGACGGGCACCCAGTTCAACGATCGTGAGGCGCGTTGAGCGCGTGCCCTCCGGCGGCGCGGCCGCTGGCTGACCCAGGCGGTACCTCGGGTCGCGTAGACCGACTCCCGCACGGCATCGGGCAGGCGATCGAAGGCGGCGGAGAGCTGTGTGGCGCGCCGGATGTTGTGGCTGCGCGCAGCGTCGGCGACCGCGCGTTCGTACGCTTCGCGCAGCCCGGCAGGCCTGGTGTCTGGTGGCAGTCCGAGCATCGCGTAGATGTCGTCAGATGCCATGGCAGGACGGTAAGCGGGCGCCGGGCCCGCTCGCAGGGGAACGACGGAATTGGGGGGGAGTGCTGCCGCCGCATGAACATGCAGTTGGGTGGTCACGCTCGGGCGACACGCTCAAGCGGCTCCAGAGGCCCCCGAGTTGCATGTTCATGTGGTCGACGCCGCACGCCGCACCGCGCATTCAGGTCGCAGCTAGGGGTACGAAGAAGGAATCCCCGAGCGAGAGGTGCACCGATGACACCCAACGCACAGCCCGATCGAGGACCACTGACCCCCGATGAGCTCGCCGACGAGATGAGCGAGGAGTCCTTCCCGGGCAGTGACCCGCCCTCGACCTACGCGGGACCGGACACGAAGCCTTCCACCGAGTCGTAGGCGTACAGTGGAGAGGCGGCCGCTCGAGAACGCGGGAGGCCGATCGTTTCGATTGCACTCTCGTTGCGTTGCTCTACTAAGAGCGTGAGCCTGTGTCGTCCCAAGGACCAAGGACTCCGCCATGGAGCAGCAAGCTGTCGCCGACCTCATGGCCCATCTGGGCCAACGCCTCGAAGCCACCTCCGAGGCCGATCCGGCACTACCGGTCATCATGCGGATGGCGACTGAGCTGATCCCCGGCATCGACCAGGCGAGTATCACGCTGAGTCACCGCCGCGGCCAATTGGAGACGGTCGCAGCCTTTGATGGCCAGGCCACCGAGTTCGATCAGTTCCAGTACGAGGCGCGCGAGGGCCCCTGCCTCGCGGTTCTGGATCCCACCATTGCGCCGGTGCTCGTCACCACGGACGTGCGTCACGAGCAACGCTGGCCCCGTTACATCCGCCGCGCTGCTCAGGCGGGGCTGACCGGGCAGGTGGCGACCCGGATCTCCCCCGGTGGAGGCCTACGAGCCAGCCTCAACCTCTACCGCACCGGAAGCGACGACATTACGGAGCGGACCCTGCGTCTGGCCGAGCTCTTCGCCGTGCAGGCCGGTGTGGCTCTCAACCACGCTCACACCGAGGCCAACCTGCGTCTCGCGCTCACCACCCGCCACACCATCGGGCAGGCCATCGGCATCGTGCGGGAGCGCTTCGGACTCACCGAAGACCAAGCGGTTGCCTATCTCACGCGCATCAGCCAGCACACCAACACGAAGCTGCGCGATGTCGCCGAGCAGATCACGACCTCTGTGGACGACCATTCGGAGAGCGGCTGACCGCTAGGTCTCCTTGTTATGGTCGATGCGATGGGACTGTTCTCACACACACGTCAGACCGTCCAACCTCAAGCGATGTCCAGCGGGGAGATCTCCGACCTGCGGGAACGCCTTCGCGCCGCCGCCCGCGACTGGGCCAGACAGGCGCCC
>JBQCJL010000108.1:0-2768 GCA_051952795.1 Marmoricola sp. | reverse complement strand
GTCCTGGGGCAGGTAGCCCAGCGTGCCCGAGCTGGTCACCGTGCCCGCGGCGGGCAACCCTTCGCCGGCAAGGATCCGGGTGAGCGTGGTCTTCCCGGCCCCGTTGCGCCCGACCAGCCCGACCTTGTCGCCGGGGCCTACCCGGAACGTCACGTTCTCCATCAAGAGCCGGGCGCCTGCGCGGACTTCCAGCCCTTGAACAGTGATCACGGGGTCAAAACGATACCGACCAGTACGAGACCGGGCGAAATGCTCGTCGGCCGAGGAGGCAGAATGGCCCCCATGCCCACGAACTTCGACGAGCTCGCCACCCGCATCCTCGGTGGCGACAGCGCGACCCCCGCCGACGCGCTCGCCGTGCTGCAGGCCCCCGACGCCGACCTGATGTTCCTGGTCGCCGCTGCCGGACGCCTGCGCCGCGAGTACTTCGGCAACACGGTCAAGGTGAACTACCTGGTCAACCTGAAGTCGGGCCTCTGCCCGGAGAACTGCAACTACTGCAGCCAGGCCCTGGGCTCGGAGGCCCCGATCCTCAAGTACTCCTACCTGTCGAAGGACGAGACCCTGCGGCAGGCGGGTGCCGGACTCAAGGGCGGTGCGACCCGGGTCTGCATGGTCTCCTCGGGTCGCGGCCCGTCCAACCGGGACATCGACAAGGTCGTGGAGATGACCGAGGCACTGAAGACCGAGTACGACGGCGTCGAGGTGTGCGCCTGTCTCGGCCTCCTCCAGGAGGGTCAGGCCGAGCGCCTCAAGGCAGCCGGCGTCGACGCCTACAACCACAACATCAACACCGCCGAGTCGCACCACGACAACATCGTCCAGACGCATTCCTACGGCGACCGGGTGGACACCATCGGCAAGGCGAAGTCCGCGGGCCTGTCCCCCTGCTCCGGCCTCATCGCCGGTCTGGGCGAGACGGACGAGCAGCTGGTGGAGGCCCTGTTCGCGCTCAAGGAGCTCGACGCCGACTCGATCCCGGTGAACTTCCTGATGCCGTTCGACGGCACGCCGTACCAGAACACCTGGGCGCTCTCCCCCACGCGCTGCGTGAAGATCCTGGCGATGGCCCGCTTCGTCTGCCCCGACAAGGAGATCCGGATCGCCGGCGGTCGGGAGATGCACCTGCGCTCGCTCCAGGCGACCGCCCTGCACGTGGCGAACTCGATCTTCCTCGGGGACTATCTGACGTCAGAGGGCCAGGACGCGCTGGCCGACCTGGAGATGCTGCGCGACAACGGCTTCGCGATCCTCGGCATGGATGCCGACGCGTTCGACGAGCTCATCGCCAGCCACCAGGCGGGCGTCACGCATCGCGTGCACGCCACCACCCCGTGCGGCTCGTCTGCGGACGGTTGTGGCGACGGCTGTAGCGGCTGCGCGGACACCGATCATGGCGTCTCGATCCGCCGCCGCGGCGCCGGGACGACAGTTGCTGCGAACGCCTGACCGCCCGACCGGCTCGGGAGTCGAAGCCACGCTCGCGTACGACCGCGAGCACCTGTGGCATCCCTACGGTTCCATGGGTGCACCGAGCCCCGTGCGGCTCGTCGAGTCCGCCTCGGGAGTCCGGCTCACGCTGCGCGACGGCGACCGGCACATCGAGGCCATCGATGCGATGTCGTCGTGGTGGTGTGCGATCCACGGCTACGCGGTGCCCGAGCTCGACGCGGCCGCACGTGAACAGCTCGGATCGATGAGCCACGTCATGTTCGGTGGCCTGACCCACGAGCCCGCCGTCGACCTGGCGCGCCGTCTGGTCGACCTGGCGCCCGAGGGGCTCGACAAGGTCTTCCTCGCCGACACGGGCTCCGTCGCCGTCGAGGTCGCCATGAAGATGGCCTGGCAGGCACGGCCGGGCCGCACCAAGATGTTCACGATCCGCGGTGGGTACCACGGCGACACCTTCTCGCCGATGAGCGTCTGCGACCCGGAGGGCGGCATGCACGCCATGTACGGCGGCATCGTTCCCGACCATGTCTTCGCACCGCGACCACCCGCCGACCCTGCCGAGCTCCCCGCCTGGCAGGCGGAGGTCGAGGCCCTCTTCGCCGCGCACTCCGGAGACGTCGCCGCCGTCATTCTCGAGCCGATCTTGCAGGGCGCCGGCGGTATGCACGCCTACCCGGCGGCCGCGGTGGATCACCTGACGAGGCTCGCCCGCCGGCACGGAGCGCTGGTCATTCACGACGAGATCGCCACCGGCTTCTGGCGGACCGGCACCTTGTGGGCCTCCGATCGATGCGAGCTGAGACCCGACATCCTCTGCGTCGGCAAGGCGATCGCGGGCGGCTACGTCACGTTGGCCGCAGTCCTCACGACGGCGAGCGTCGCCGAGGCGGTGGACGCGAGCGCGGCTGGCGGCCTGATGCACGGCCCGACGTTCATGGGCAATCCGCTGGCGTGCGCGATCGCCAACGCCAGCATCGACCTGCTCGCGTCCTATGACGCGTCGGCGATGGTCGCCCGCATCGAAGGCGAGCTCGCCGCGGGTCTGGCGCCCGCTACCGCTGAGCCGAATGTCGTCGATGTCCGAACCCTCGGGGCGGTCGGCGTCATCGAGCTCGACGCGCCCGTCGACCTCGCCGCGGCCACCGCGGCCGCCCTCGACGAAGGGGTGTGGATCCGGCCCTTCCGGAACCTGATCTACACGATGCCTCCGTACGTCTCCACGAGCGCGGACATCGCGCAGATCTGCACCGGCGTGCTGGCGGCGGTCAGGAGTCAGACATGAGCAGCTACGACGAGTGGCTCGAGCAGCAGGTCGA
>JBQCJL010000107.1:0-6426 GCA_051952795.1 Marmoricola sp. | reverse complement strand
CGGGCGTGGGCACCCGGATGGAGTTGCCCGAGATCTTCGCCTCGATGCCGGGAAGCACCTTCTTGACCGCGGACGACGCGCCAGTGGCGGTCAGCACCATGTTGATCGGCGCGGAGCGGCCGCGGCGGTCGGCCTTGTGGTAGTTGTCCAGCAGATTCTGGTCGGTGGTGTAGGAGTGCACGGTCTCGACGTGCGCGCGCACGAGACCGAACTTGTCCTCCATCGCCTTGATCGTGGGAACGATCGCGTTGGTGGTGCAGGAGGCGCAGGACAGGATCCGCTCCTCCGGGTCCACGCCGAGGTGGTTGATGCCGTGGACGATGTTGGGGATGTCGCCCTTGCCGGGGGCGGTGAGCAGGACCTTCGCGACCCCCGGACGCAGGTGACGACCCAGGCCCTCCCGGTCGCGCCAGATGCCGGTGTTGTCCACGACGATGGCGTTCTCGATGCCGTACTCGGTGTAGTCGATCTCGTCCGGCGAACCCGCGTAGATGACCTTGATGGCGGTGCCGTTGGCGAAGATGACGTTGTTCTCTTCGTCGACCTTGATGGTGCCGTTGAACTGACCGTGCACGGAGTCCCGGCGCAGCAGCGAGGCGCGCTTGGCCAGGTCGTCGGCACCACCCTTGCGCACGACGATGGCCCGTAGGCGCAGCCCACTGCCCGAGCCGGCCTTCTCGACCAGGAGGCGAGCCACGAGGCGACCGATCCGGCCGAAGCCGTAGAGGACGACATCGCGCGGCTCCGGAGCCGGGAACTTGTTGCCGTTGGTGATGCCGGCCAGGGCCTCCGCGACGAACTCGGGAATCGACAGACCGCGGTCGTCGGCGTGGTAGGCGGCCTGGAGTCGGGCGAAGTCGACCTTGACCGAGCTGATGTCGAGCTGGCTGACGGCCTCGAGGAACTGGTAGGTGCCCCGGACGTTGAGCTCCTCGCCGCTGATGCGGCGCGCGAAGCGGTGGGTCTTGATGATGCTGATCGCGTCCTTGTTGACCAGCGATCGGCTGTGCAGCACGGCGGTCACGGCCTTGTCGCGGTAGAGGCGACCGATCAGCGGGATCGAAGCCTCGGCGAGCTCTTCGCGTTCGTTCCAGTCGGCCAAGGTCTCTGTGTAACTCGACATGCTCCACTCATTCTTCTCTGGTGCGGGCGCGCGCTATCGCCCCAGATCAAATCACGCCTGAGCGCGAACCGAGTAACCGCTGACGTGTGCCTCTCGCCACGCATCGCGGGTCGCCTAGTAGCAGGGGGCGCCTTCGCAACAGGGACGGATGTAGCCGCAGCCGTCGCAGCGCTCGTGGGAGGTCTCCCACCGCATCAGCGTGGAGCAGTTGGGACAGGGCTCGGTCAGGTCAGCCACGGACCCAGATTAAAGGTCCGGCACCGACACGTGGCGTAGGCTCCGCCGGCGTGACGGTGCTGATTGCGGGGTGCGGAGATCTCGGCACCGAGGCAGGGCTGCGGTTCGCCGCCGCCGGGCATCCGGTGACGGGATGGCGGCGGAACCCGGGCGTGCTGTCGGCGCCGATCGTCGGGGTCGCGGCCGACCTCTCGCAAGCGTCCCTCCCCCGCATTCCCGCGACCACCGAGATCGTGGTGATCGCCGTCGCCGCTGACGCCTCCAGCGCGGACGCCTACCGTCGCGCCTACCTGGACGGCGTGCGCCATGTGACGGATGCGCTGGTCCGCGACGACGTACGCCCACAGCGTGCTCTGTTCGTGAGCTCGACCGCGGTCTACGGCGCCCACACCGGAGACACGGACGAGACCACGCCTCCCCAGCCCAGCGCCTTCAACGGCGAGGTGCTCCTGGAAGCCGAAGAGCTGTTCTTCGACCGCGTCCCCGGGGGCACCGTCCTCCGCCTGGGCGGCATCTACGGGCCCGGGCGCACCCGTCTGATCGACCAGGTGCGATCGGGCGAGGCGCGCGCGACGACGCGGCGGACCGCCCGCATCCACCGCGACGACGCCGCCGAGGCGATCCGTCATCTGATGACGATGTCCTCGGCACCGGAGTCCCTGTACCTGGGCGTCGACGATGAGCCCGCGGCGCAAGGCGACGTGGTGCGATTCCTCGCCGAGGAGCTGGGCGTCCCCGCCCCTGCTCCGGGTGAGGCATCCTCGCAACGGGGCGCGGACCGGGCGATCAGCAATGCGCGCCTCCGCCGGACGGGGTGGGTGCCGACCTATCCCACCTACGTCGAGGGATATCGCGCCGTTCTCGCCGGGGCGGGCACCAGACATCCCTGACGTCTGCACGCGCACGCGGCATCCCTGTCAAGGCGCTATGTGTTGCGCCTCTTGCAGCGTTCTGACGGTCGCTTGCCGTCCGCCTTACAGCGCGCGGCGACCTTGGTTCCAGTGCCAGAGCGGCACCGCCCACGCCAGCGTGGGCTTCCTGTATGGAGGAACCAGCGATGAAGATGGCGAAGACCACCCCCGGCCGTAGGGCACGGATGGCGTCCGGAGCGGCACTGCTCGCCGCCGGCGCTCTCGGCGGAGCCGTGTTGGCGGGAACGTTGTCCGCCAACGCCGCGACGCCGACCACCCCGAGTAGCTCGGCGACGTCGCCGTCGACCTCGACGGCGCGTCCGAGCATGCCGGCGCACGGGAGCACGGCTCACGAGTCCGCGGAGAAGGCCGTCACCGGCACCAGCGCCACCAAGGCTCAGGCCGCGGCGGTGAAGTCGGTGGGCAGCGGCACCGCCGGCGCCGTGACTACCGACTTCACCGGCAATGGCTACGAGGTGACGGTGACGAAGGCGGACGGAACCAGCGTCGAGGTCCACCTGGACTCGTCGTTCACCGTGGTCGACCACGGCCCGGGCGGTCCTGGCGGTCCGCGCGGCTAATGCGCAAGGACGATCCCGGCACAGGGCCAGCTGTGCCGGGATCCGTGCTCGCTAAGCCTCGTCGCCCGGGAGGGTGAATCCGATGGCGGCGCCGCCGCCGTCCCGATTGCCGGCGAAGACCTCACCCCCATGGCTGCGGACGATCTCCTCGACGATGGACAGGCCAAGGCCCGAGCCCGGCTCGGTGCGCACCTCGACCGCACGGTAGAAGCGGTCGAAGATCCGGGAGAGATCCGCAGGGGCGAGACCGCGTCCGCGGTCGAGGACGGTCAAGGAGGTTCCCTCGACGACGATCTCGACCGGTGCGGACGCGCCGCCGTACTTGAGCGCGTTGTCCACCAGGTTGCTGATCGCGCGCTCGAGCTGCCGGGGTCGCGCGACGAGACGCCGGGGGTGGTCGTCCCGCACGGAGACGACCCGCCCGGTTCGCCGTTCAGTCCTCGATGCGACGGTCCGCGCGAGGTCCCCGAGCGTCAGCGATTCCGTCTCCTCCGCCTCACCGAGATCGCTGGCGAGGTCGACCAGCTCGCCCATCAGGCTGGACAGTTCGTCGATGTCCTCGAGCACCGCGTCGACCACCTCGCCGCGCTCCACCTGAGGCAGCCTCTCGATCTTGCCGAGCAGCTCGACGTTGCTGCGCAGGCTGGTCAGCGGTGTTCGCATCTCGTGACTGGCGTCGGCGACGAGGCGTCGCTGTTTGTCCTGAGACTGACGCACCGCCTCGATCATGGTCTTGAAGCTGGCTGCCAGGCTGCGGACCTCGGTCGCCCCTGCCACCGCGATCGGTGCGGTGAAGTCGAGGGTGTCGGCGATGTGCTCGGTGGTGTCGCGCAAGCGCATGATCGGCCGGGCGACCCGGGTCGCGATGGCCCAGCCGAGGGCGGCGGTGAGCAGCGTGACGATGGCCACCAATGCAAGGAGCTCGAGCCTGAGGCCGCCGAGGATCCGGCTCGCTTCATGGAGGTTGCGCCCGATCTGGAGCGTGCCGCCCTCCCGCCACGGCGTGCTCAGCAGCCGGTAGTGCGCACCAGCCACCGTGACGTCGCGGAGCAGGACCTGCTTGTCGGTTGCCTCGACGACCGGCAGCGTGGCACCGCCCGCGATGCATTTGAGAACGGTTCCGTCGGGCTCGACGATCTGGGCGGCCGCGGCTGGTTGGAACGATCCGGGAGGCGGGCAGTTGATGCCGTGCGTCGGATCAGGGCCGCGCTCGCCGTGGTCGAGCCCCTGGGTGTTGAGCGTCTGGGCGGTGGCACGCAGGGATTCGTCGATCGTCGAGTGCAGCTGCGACTGGGTGGTCAACCAGGCGGAGGTGCCCGCGATCGCACCGACACCGAGAGCGACGGCCGCGAGGATGAGGGCGATGCGCCAGCGCAGACTCATGGCTACCGCACCACGAAGCCGACGCCACGGACGGTCTGGATGAGTCGAGGCTCGCCGTCGGCCTCGAGCTTGTTGCGGAGGTAGCCGATGTAGACGTCGAGCGACCGCGACGAGGTCTTGAAGTCATACCCCCAGATCCGGTCGTAGAGCGTCTCGCGAGAGAGCACCACGCCCGCGTTCCAGACGAGGAGCTCGAGCAGGTCGAACTCGGTCTTGGTCAGATCGAGGGCGCGCTCACCCCGATGGGCGAGGCGCGAGCGCGGGTCGAGGCGCAGGTCCTGGTACTCCAGCTGATCCTCGGAGCCCGAGACGCTGGTGCGACGGAGCAGGGCCCGCACGCGAGCGAGCAGCTCGACGCTGGCATAGGGCTTGACCATGTAGTCGTCTGCGCCGGCATCGAGTCCGGCGACCTTGTCGTCGAGCTCGTGGCGTGCGGTCAGCATCAGGATGGGCAGATCCGGATACATCCGGCGCAAGGTACGGCACGCGGTCAGCCCGTCCATCTCGGGCATCATCACGTCCAGGATGGTCAGATCCGGCGTCTCCTTCACGCAGGCATCGATGGCCTCGATGCCGTTGACCGCCTCGATCACGGCGTAGCCCTCGACGCGCAGGGTCCGCTCGAGGGATTGGCGAACGCCACGGTCATCCTCGGCGATCAGGATCCGCCGTTCGCTCGCCGTCATGGCGCCACCCTAGGGACGATCTTGGGCGATCGGTCGTGCGCGGAGCGGTTTCTTTCACAGTTCTTTCATTGCATTGTCGTTCGGTTAACGGCGGCCGGGCAACGTTGCATCTGTGACCACGATGACCAGCTCCAGGCAGCCCCAGGCACCCTTCGTGCCCCCGGCCTCTCGCGATCTCGTCCGCGCCGCCCGCTTCGACGACGGGGTGCGGGCGGGATCCATCGTGCTGCTGTGGGGCAGCCTCATCTGGGTCGGCTACCTGTGGGCCCACGGTGGCGGCATCCAGGACCTGAGCGGCGGGAGCAACGCCCTGATGTCGACGGGCCGGCTCACCGGTCTGGTGGCCTCCGACCTCCTGCTCGCACAGGTCATCCTGATCGCACGGCTGCCGATTCTGGAGCGCGCCGTCGGCCAGGATCGGCTGCTTCAGCAGCATCGGGTCGTGGGGTTCACCTCGTTCAACCTGATGGTCGCCCACATCGTGCTCATCACCTGGGCCTATGCCGGTGGTGAGCTCTCCCGGACGCCCGCGACGCTCTGGGACCTGACGGTCAACTATCCGGGCATGCTGCTGGCTGTGGCCGGCACGGTGTGCTTGGTCCTGACGGTGACGACCAGCGTCAAGGCAGCCCGGCGCAGGCTCCGCTACGAGTCGTGGCACCTGCTGCATCTCTATGCCTACCTCGGCGTGGGACTCGCGCTGCCGCACCAGCTGTGGACCGGACAGGACTTCCTGTCATCCCGAGCGGCCACGGTGTTCTGGTGGGGCGCGTGGGCCACCTCTGCGGGGGCGATCCTGATCTGGCGGGTCGGCCTACCGCTCTGGCGCAACCTGCGCCACCAGCTCAAGGTCGCAGCCGTCGAACGCGAGGCGGACGGCACCTCGTCGGTCTACGTGACGGGCCGTGCCCTCCACCGATTCCCGGCGGAAGCCGGCCAGTTCCTCAACTGGCGCTTCCTGGGACGGCCCGGATGGAGCCGGGGGAACCCGTACTCGCTGTCGGCCGCCCCCGACGGCCGGTTCCTGCGGATCACCGTGAAGGACCTCGGCGACAACAGCAGCCTGATCGCGCACCTGAGGCCCGGAGCGCGTGTCCTCGTCGAAGGGCCCTACGGGCGCCTGACCCAACGGCCCCGCACCCGCGAGCGCCTCCTGTTCATCGGGGCAGGCGTCGGCATCACCCCGCTGCGCGCCCTCGTCGAAGGCATGGACTACCGCCCGGGTGACGCCACCCTGTTGCACCGCTGGAGCCAGGAACCGCTCTTCGGCGATGAGTTCGCCTCGTTGGCGCAGCGCCGCGGGCTGCAGGTCATCGACCTCGTCGGGCACCGCCGGTCGCGCAGCTCCTGGCTACCCGCCGGCGTTCCCGGCGAGGAGGACGTCACCGCGTTGCGCTCGCTCGTTCCGGACGTCGCGCACCGCGACGTGTACATCTGCGGCCCCAAGCGATGGGCCGAGGCGGCCCGCGCAACGGCGCTCGCCGCCGGCACCCCGGCAACGTCCA
>JBQCJL010000106.1:0-2300 GCA_051952795.1 Marmoricola sp. | reverse complement strand
CGCACCGCCATCGATCGCCCGGCGGACGTCGTCGGGGTGACAGAGGCCCTTGAAGATCAACGGGAGATCGGTGATCGAGCGCAGCCACGGCAGGTCATCCCAGGTGAGGGCGTTGCCGAAGACGCCCGTCCACGTCAGCACGGCGGTCTGCGGATCCTCCTCGGGCGTCTGCGCCAGACGCGAGCGGAACACCGGATCGCTGAAGTAGTTGGCCAGGCAGTGGCCACGCAGCTGGGGGAAGTTCCCGGTCGCGAGGTCGCGCGGGCGCCAGCCGGTGACCCAGGTGTCCATCGTGACCACGATGCCCCGATAGCCGGCGGCCTCCGCCCGATGGACGAGGCTCTCCGCGAGCTCGCGGTCGGTGGGCGTGTAGAGCTGGAAGAACCCCGGCGTCTCCCCGAACTCGGCGGCGACCTCCTCCATCGGATCCACCATGAGGGTCGAGGCGACCATCGGCACCCCGGTGCGAGCCGCGGCCCGTGCGGTGGCGATGTCGCCGTGGCCGTCCTGCGCACAGATGCCGACCACGCCGACGGGGGCCATGAACAGCGGTGACGCGAAGGTCTGCCCGAAGGCCGCCACCGACAGGTCCCGCTCCTTGGCGCCGACGAACATCCGCGGGACCAGTCCCCAGCCGTTGAACGCCTCGACGTTGGCACGCTGCGTGCGCTCGTCGCCCGCGCCGCCTGCGACATAGGACCAGACCGACGGCGGCAGTGCCGCTTCCGCCCGGCGCTCGAGCTCGGCGTAGTCCATCGGGTAGAGCGGCAGTCGGCCGAACAGCCCGTTGAAGTAGATCTCGTTCTGATACCCGCCGAAGTCCGTCACGGTTCAGGAGCCTAAACCGCGTCCAGTCCGCGGTGCGGCATCATGGGTGGTTCGTGCCGGGAGCCCATACCGGTGCGTTTGGCACGGACTACGCCGGGCGCGCGATGGCCGTCCTCGGCCGCGACGCCTTGGGGGACCCGCTGCCGGCTCTACCTGGGGCCGCTTCGAGGTCAGGCCGCCTTCCCACCATCCATCGGGGTGTCGTAGGTGGCGTCGACTCCGCCCAGCCCGCGCGCGACCGCGTCGCGCAGGAAACGACCACTGACGCCCTGCACCCAGCGATCCACGGCTCGGATGCGGGTCGGCTGGGCTGCGACGCGCGCCCCCAGCGCCACCGCCGCAACCGCCCTGGTGAGCACCGGTCGACGAGGAATCCCGAAGGCGTCGGCGATCGCGCTGCTGTCGGCGCGGAGCCCGCGCACCAGCTCGACCAGCTCGGGGTCCCCGGATTTCGCGACGAGGCGCAGCAGATACGGCGGGAAGATGCAGTCCGGGGTGAGGGTGTAGCGGCCGACAGCCTCGTGGACCGGCCGCGGGAGCAGCGCGAAGGGGAGCATCTGCGTCAGGCCTTCGAGGGCACTGGCGGTCAAGGTCGCGGCATTCTCGTTGGGTGCGTACAACGTCCGCATGGTCAGCAGATCGATGCGCAGCTGGCAGAGGTCGTCGTCGGCGAGGAGCTCGGGAGGAGCCCCGAGGATGCGCGCGATCCATCGCCACATCAGCGCATATGAGGAGATCTCCTCGTCGGAGGCGCGGGAGAACAGGCGGCAGAGGTTCGCGCGGTAGATGCCGAAGACGTAGGCGCCACCAACTGCGCCGAGCGCGCTGATCGGTATGGGCCGCCCGTCACGAGGCCACTTCCCGCTGCTCAGGACGCCCATGCGCACCCGCGTGTGCATGATCCGGATGCGCACCCAGCGCTCCCATTCCTTCCCTCCCGGGCGCATGCCATCGACGTCATACCCTCCGATAAAGCCGGTGAACGACTCCCACATCCGACGGGGGTAATCCCCACCCGCACCCAGCCGCCCAGTCATCACCAGCAGATCGGCGCCGTTCGGGTCGATGTACGTCGCCGGCAACGCTCCGTGCACCGCCACGGCGGTCCCGATCGGGCTTCGGTTTCCCAGGCCCGCTCCGGCGTACATGTCCTCGAACCGTGCCCAGGTGGGGACGTACTCGACGTCGGCCAGAAAGTTCGTGGCCGCCTCGTTGCCTTCCGCGGCCAGGGTGCGAGCCGCCACGAGCGGATCCATCCGGGTCAGCCGCTTCGATCTGATCTGGCTCACGAGCGCCTCGGCGAGTGGGTCGCCGACGTGGTCCCAGATCGCCACCTCCTCCGGGGTACGGGCCGGGGCCGCGCTCCGAGCGGGGACTGCCGCGAGACGATGCGCCTCGGCGACGGTGACTGGTCCAGACATGGCTGCTCCTCAGTAAGAGGAATAGGGTGATTCCCTTATATGGAATCATAC
>JBQCJL010000105.1:0-8710 GCA_051952795.1 Marmoricola sp. | reverse complement strand
GCCACCTACGCCGAGCCGCACGCCTACGACCTCTGCGAGGCGCACAGCGAGCGGCTGAGCGCTCCGCGCGGCTGGAGTGTCCTCCGGCTCGCCCACGACATCCCGACCGCACCGTCGACCGACGATCTGGTCGCGCTCGCCGATGCGCTCCGTGAGGCCGCGCAACCGCGAGCGCCGTTCCCCGGCGGCGATGTGGCCGCCCCCCACGCCGAGGCTCGGAGCGGGATCCGCGAGTCGGCACGACGCGGGCACCTCCGCGTCCTGCGCGACGACACCTGAACGCTAACCTCGTCCCTGTGCCCACTACCGATGCGCAGAATCTGCACGCCATCTTCAAGGCCTACGACGTCCGCGGCATCGCCGGCGAGCAGCTCGACGAGGAGCTGGTCGAGGCCGTCGGCAACGCCTTCGTCGCCCTGACCGATGCCTCGAGTGTCGTCGTCGGCTACGACATGCGGCCCTCGTCGCCCGGCTTCGCGGCGGCCTTCGCTCGGGGCGCGAACCGTGCCGGTGCCGACGTGATCGACATCGGCCTGTGCTCCACCGACGAGCTCTACTTCGCCTCGGGCCGCCTCAACCAGCCCGGCGCGATGTTCACGGCCAGCCACAACCCGGCGCAGTACAACGGCATCAAGATGTGCCGGGAGCTCGCCCAGCCGATCGGGATGGAGACCGGCCTCGCCGAGATCCGCGACGCGGTGGCGCAAGGTGCGGTGAAGGTCGCGGCCGAGCCCGGCAGCGTCACCCGACAGGATGTGCTGGCCGACTATGCGTCCTACCTGCTGGAGCTCTCACCGGTGACGGGTCGGCGCCTGAAGATCGCCGTCGACGCGGGCACCGGCATGGCCGGTCTCACGGCGCCGGAGGTGCTCGGCCGGATCGATGCGGACGTCACCGACCTCTACTACGAGCTGGACGGCACGTTCCCGAACCACGAGGCCAACCCGATCGAGCCCGCCAACCTGGTCGACCTGCAGGCGTCGGTCCGCGAGGTCGGAGCCGACATCGGACTGGCCTTCGACGGCGATGCGGATCGCTGCTTCCTCGTCGACGAGCGCGGCGAGCTGGTGAGCCCGAGCGTGCTGACGGCGCTCATCGCAGCGCGCGAGCTGGCCAAGGAGCCGGGCGCGAACATCATCCACAACCTGATCACGTCGCGGGCCGTGCCCCAGATCGTCACCGAGCTCGGCGGTCACCCGGTCCGCACGCGGGTCGGTCACTCGTTCATCAAGGCCCGGATGGCCGAGACCAACGCCATCTTCGGCGGTGAGCACTCCGGCCACTTCTACTTCCGCGAGTTCTGGCGCGCGGACTCCGGGATGCTGGCCGCGCTCTACGCCCTGGCGGCGCTCGCGCAGTCCGATCAGCCGCTGTCGGAGGTCCTGGCTCCGTACAGTCGCTTCGTCGCCAGCGGCGAGATCAACTCGACGGTGGCCGACCAGCAGGCCGTGCTGACCGAGCTCGAGAGCGGCTGGGCCGGTCCCGACACGACGATCGACCACCTCGACGGACTCACCGTCGAGCATGCGGACTGGTGGTTCAATGTTCGTGCCTCCAACACGGAGCCGCTGCTGCGTCTCAACGCCGAGGGCAAGGACGCCGCGACGATGGAGACGATCCGTGACCGCGTACTGGCCACCATCAGGAGTCAGCGATGAACCTCGATCCGCAGCTGTTGGAGCTCGTCGTCTGTCCGGCCTGTCGCTCGGGCCTCGCGGTCGACGAGCAGGCCGAGGAGCTGGTCTGCACGGGTCCGGACTGCGGTCTGGCGTACCCGGTGCGCGATGACATCCCGGTGCTGCTGGTCGACGAGGCTCGTCGGCCCTCCTGACGAGGATGTGGTGCCATGTTCGACGACGGCCGCCTCGATGACCCTTCCGTCCTCCAGCGCTTCGACCCCTATCTGAGGTCGCTCGCCGACGCCGGAGCACGGGTCCGTCGTGAGTTCGTGTCCACCGAGGAGGCTCGCCGATCGGTCGTCGACGCCTTCGCGACGACACCGCCCCGCGCCGTGGTCGCGGCCGGGCCCGACTCGCGGCTCCTCCGCGCGGTACTCGAGCCGTGGTGCCCGGTGCCCTTCGTGGCATGGCCGGGGGCGAACCTGCCCGGATGGGCCGGAGGCCTCGACCTCGTCGTCGTGCTCGCCCCCGACGGCGACGACGCCGCGACGGCGCGTGCGGTCGCCGAGGCGGTGCGACGCGCCTGTCCGCTGGTTGTGGCCTGCCCGCCCGATTCGCTCGTCGCGCAGCACGCCCAGGGGCGCTACACCCGGATCCTGCCCACGGTGACGCGGGACCAACTGGCCATCGCCGTCTCGCTGCTCAGCCTGCTCGACGAGCTGGGTCTGGCTCCTCAGGCCGACCCGGAGCGCGTCGCCACCGCCCTGGACGAGGTCGCGATCGCGTGCGGGCCCTTCCGTGATCTCACCGTCAATCCGGCCAAGGAGCTGGCGAGCAACATCGCCGACACCACTCCGCTGTTCTGGGGCGGCACCGTGCTTGCCGCGCGCGCGGGCCGGCGCATCGCCGAGTCCGTGCGCCGTGCCACCGGGCGGACCGCGCTCGCCGCCGACGCGGAGCACCTCCTCCCGGTGCTCGAGGCGGCCGCGCCCGTCGACATCTTCGCCGACCCGTTCGCCGAGGAGGACGACGGCGCGAGCCGCCGACCAGCGTTGGTCATCCTCGAGGACGGCGTGGAGGACCCGCTCGTCGCCGGGACGCGCGACGGCCTCCGTCAGGCGGCTGAGGCGCGCGGTCTGCGGGTCGAGTCGATCGCCGCGCCGGTGGACGACGAGGTGGCGCGCTACGCCGCGCTGCTCTCGACCGGCACGTATGCCGCCGCCTACCTGCAAGTGGGCACCGTCGAGTGACTCGAGGATGACCACCGGATGAGCGCCGGGCTCTTCGGCCTGTTCGACGACGTCGCCGCGATCGCGCGGGCCGCCGCGGCATCCATGGACGACGTAGCGGCAGCCGCGGGCAAGGCCACCGTGAAGGCCACCGGCGTCGTCATCGACGACACCGCCGTGACGCCGCAGTACCTCGACGGGATCACGCCGGATCGCGAGCTGCCGGTCGTGTGGCGGATCGCCGTGGGCTCGCTGCGCAACAAGCTGCTGATCATCCTTCCGGCACTGCTCATCCTCAGCGAGCTCGCGCACTTCGCGCTCGCCCCGATCCTCTTCCTCGGCGGCGGATTCCTGGCGTTCGAGGGCGCGGAGAAGGTCATCGAGTGGTGCACAGGCGAACACGCGGAAGCGGGGGAGCGGGCCCAGTCGGAAGAGGTGCTCGTGCGCGGCGCGATCCGCACCGATCTGGTGCTCTCGGCGGAGATCATGATGATCTCCTCGGCCTCGCTGGACGCGGAGACCTTCTGGTCCCGTGCCGCGGTCCTGGTCATCGTGGCGGTCGTCATCACCATCGGGGTGTACGGCCTCGTCGGCGCGATCGTGAAGATGGACGACGTCGGCTTGCACCTCCTCGGTCGCGGCGGCGCCATGGGCCGCGGGGTGGGACGCGGCCTGGTCGCAGGAATGCCCAAGCTGCTCGGCTTCCTGTCGATCGCCGGCGTCCTCGCGATGCTCTGGGTGGGCGGCCACATCCTCATCGCCCAGTTGGCCGAGATGGGCTGGCACTGGCCTGAGCACACGCTGGTGTCCTGGGGGCATCACATCGGGGGCGTCGGCGGCTGGCTGCTCGAGACGGTCTGTGCGGGCGTGGCCGGCCTCGTCGTCGGCCTGGCCCTGATCGGGGGTCTTCACCTCCCGCATGCCGTGCGGCATCGATCACGCGACTGACGTAGGCTTGCCGGGTCCGCGCGGGAGATCCCGACGGTGCGCAGATGCGCGGCGCGTGACGCGATGACTCTCTTCAGGAGAACAGATGGACTTCAAGGTCGCTGACCTTTCGCTGGCCGAGTTCGGCCGCAAGGAACTGACGCTCGCCGAGCACGAGATGCCCGGCCTCATGGAGATGCGCCGTCGCTACGCCGACGTGCAGCCCCTCAAGGGCGCCCGCATCGCCGGCTCGCTGCACATGACCATCCAGACCGGCGTGCTCATCGAGACGCTGACCGCCTTGGGTGCCGACGTCCGTTGGGCCACGTGCAACATCTTCTCGAAGCAGGATCACGCGGCCGCCGCGATCGTCGTCGGCAAGGGCACGCCCGAGGACCCCCAGGGCACGCCCGTCTTCGCCTGGAAGGGCGAGACGCTGGCGGAGTACTGGGACGAGGCCGAGAAGGTCTTCGACTTCACCGACGAGGACGGCAACCCGGTCGGACCCAACATGCTGCTCGACGACGGTGGGGACATCACGCTCCTCGTCCACAAGGGCGTCGAGTTCGAGAAGGCGGGCGCCGTGCCCGGCCAGGACTCCACGGACAACGAGGAGTTCAAGGAGGTGCTGCGCGTCCTGGCCCGTTCGCTGGAGAACAACCCGACGCGTTGGACCAACATCGCCAACGACATCAAGGGCGTGACCGAGGAGACCACCACGGGTGTGCTCCGCCTGTACGACCGCTACAAGGAGGGCTCGCTGCTCTTCCCGGCGATCAACGTCAACGACTCGGTCACCAAGTCGAAGTTCGACAACAAGTACGGCTGCCGCCACTCGCTCATCGACGGCATCAACCGCGGAACCGACGTGATGATCGCCGGCAAGACCGCGGTCGTGTGTGGCTACGGTGACGTCGGCAAGGGCTCGGCCGAGTCGTTGCGTGGTCAGGGCGCTCGCGTGATCATCACCGAGATCGACCCGATCTGCGCGCTGCAGGCGGCCATGGACGGCTACGAGGTCAAGCGCCTCGAGTCCGTCGTCGAGTTCGCCGACATCTTCATCACCACGACGGGCAACTTCGACATCATCCGGGTCGAGCACTTCGAGCGGATGAAGAACCAGGCCATCGTGGGCAACATCGGCCACTTCGACAACGAGATCGACATGGCCGGTCTGGCCAAGATCCCGGGCATCGTCAAGGACGAGATCAAGCCGCAGGTCCACCAGTGGATCTTCCCCGACGGCAAGAAGATCATCGTCCTGTCGGAGGGCCGACTGCTCAACCTGGGCAACGCGACCGGCCACCCGTCGTTCGTGATGTCGAACTCCTTCACCAACCAGGTCCTCGCGCAGATCGAGATCTTCACCAAGACCGACGAGTACCCGGTCGGTGTGTACGTGCTGCCCAAGCACCTGGACGAAGAGGTCGCGCGTCTGCACCTCGACGCCATCGGCGTGGAGCTGACCGTGCTCAACCAGGCGCAGGCCGACTACCTCGGTGTGCCGGTGGAGGGTCCCTACAAGTCGGACCACTACCGCTACTGAGAGCTCTCCGCGAACGGGGGCTGTGGACACGGGTTGTCCACAGCCCCCGTTCTGCTCTCCGGTCGGATGTCGCTCCTCGCCTCCAGGCTCGTCCCTGTGGGAGCAGCCGCTGACCTCCTCGATGCCTGGGCCGACCTCGTGCACGGTTCCGCGTGCGTGGGCTGCGGCATGCCCGGCCGGCCCTGGTGCCGGTCGTGCGGCGTCATGCTGCGCCGTGACGCCGCCGCCCATCGCCTCGACCTCGACGGCCTGGTCGGCGCCTGCGCGGGCGACTACGAGGGATGGCTCCGGGAGTTGATCCTCCTGCACAAGGAGCATTCGGCCTGGTCGCTCGCTGCCCCGCTGGGCGTGCTGCTCTCAGGGGCCGTTCGCCTGGTCGCGGAGCCCGACTGCCCGGTGCTGCTCGTTCCGGTGCCCTCGGGTCGACTGGCGGTGCGTCGGCGCGGACACGACCCCACCCTGCGCATGACCCGCGCCGCAGCCGCAGTGCTGCGTTCGCAGGGCATCGAGGCGCGAGCGTTGCCCCTGCTGAGGCTCAGACTGCCCGTCCGCGACTCCGTGGGGCTCTCCGCGGCCCAGCGGCGGAGCAATCTGATCGATGCCTTCGCGCTGGCTCCCTCCGCGCGACGGACCGTCCCGGGGCCTGGGGGCGGGGCGTCGGTGGTGATCTGTGACGACGTGGTGACCACAGGAACCACCGCGCACGAGGCCCACGCTGCGCTCGCGTTGGCGGGTGTCCGGGCCGCCGGAGTGGCGACGGTGGCTGCGGTCGGGCGGCCGTACTCGACTTCACAGGTAAATCCTCGGTCGAATTCTTCCGCTGGCTTGGGCGGCGCACTAACGTCTTGTCATGGAGTCCGTCCGGGTCCGTGGTTGCGTCGAGTGGAGGGCACCGTCCCTGACTCGGCAAGCCGATGCCAGTCGCAGGCAAAGCGGTCCACGTAAGGTGCATCTCTTCGGGGAAGCGCTGATCACGGTGCGGCTTAGAAGTAAGCCCTGCCTCCGAGGTGTCGTCAGATACGGCGCTGCAGGGGAGAAGGCCAGTAGTGGCAGCAAGCTGCGAACGTCTCAGCAGGCGGGTGTGGGGTCGAAGACCAGGTCGGCCGGACGGACTCCCCTTCACTGCTTTCAGGAATGAACCCGTTGAATCGAGCAGGAGGTCTGATGGACGTTGTTGTCAGCAGTCGGCACTGTGAGGTGTCGGAGCGATTCCGGGAGCACGTGATCGACAAGCTTCGGCGGCTCGAGAAGCACGATCACCACATCATTCGCGTGGACGTCCTCGTCGAGCGCGACAAGCATCCGCGGCAGCCCGAGCGCGCCATCACGCTGGAGCTCACCGCCCGATCCCGCGGCCCGGTCCTGCGCGCCGAGGCGTGCGCCGAGGACAAGATGGCCGCCCTGGACCTCGCCCTGGACAAGCTGGCCGCCCAGATGCGCAAGGCTGCCGACAGGCGCAAGGTGCACCGAGGCCAGCACGCCCCCGAATCGGTCGCGGCGGCGATGGCGCGGTCGGCCGCCTCACTCAGCCGCTCCTCCCACGAGGAGGAGACCGTCTCGGTCCACCACGTCGGTCCCGTCGCTGTCGACGGCGAAGGCCCCCTCGTCGTGCGCGAGAAGACCCACGCAGCCTCGCCGATCTCGCTCGAGCAGGCGCTGTACGAGATGGAGCTCGTCGGACACGACTTCTACCTCTTCGTCGACAAGGAGAGCGAGAAGCCGAGCGTCGTCTATCGACGTCGCGGCTACGACTACGGCGTGATCTCGCTGGACGTGAGTTAGCAATTCCCAGACCTGGCCGGTGTTCCCTGCGATGATGAGCGGGTGAGTTCACCGACCGGGTCTGCGGGAGTTCGCGTTCTCGTCGTCGATGGGAACGAGCTCTTCCGGCGTGGTCTGGCTGCCCTGCTGGGGACTCTCGACGACGTCGTCGTCCTCGGATCGGCGCCGAACACCAGCGCCGCGATCGCCCTCGCGGACGCCGAGAGCCCCGACATCGCCCTCGTCGACGTCTCGCTCGGACAGGACTCCGGCGTGGAGCTGTGCGCGCAGCTGAAGGAGCTCGCGCCGGACCTCAAGGTCGTGATGCTGACCGCGAGCGAGTCCGGAGCTGACCTCTACGAATCGGTGCGTGCGGGTGCCTCGGGGTACCTGCTCAAGTCCTCCAGCTTCGACGAGGTCACGGAGGCGATCCGCGCGGTGGTGCGCGGGCAATCGATGATCAGCCCGGTGATGGCCTCCAAGCTCCTCGACGAGTTCAAGCAGGCGACCGATCCCGACCCCGCCGCCACGCGCCGACGTCGTCTGAGCGACCGCGAGCTCGAGGTGCTGCGACTCGTGGCGCGCGGCATGAACAACCGCGATGTGGCCAAGGCTCTGGTGATCAGCGAGAACACGGTCAAGAACCACATGCGCAGCATCCTGGACAAGCTGAAGCTCCGCTCGCGCACCGAGGCCGCCATGTATGCCGTGCGGGAGAACCTGGTCGACGTGCAGTGATCGAGCTGTCGGGACCCCAGGCACGCCGCATCGCTATCGCCGCCCAGGGCCTGGAGGGTCGCCGCCCGCAGACGGTGAACCTCGGGACCGTCGATCGCGCGATCCAGCGCCAGGGCGTCCTCCAGATCGACTCGGTCAACGTCCTCCAGCGGGCGCACTACCTGCCGCTGTACTCACGTCTGGGCCCCTATCGCACCGACCTCCTCGATCGCGCCACCGGTCGCGCACCCCGCCGTGCCGTCGAGTACTGGGCGCACGTGGCTGCCTTCATCCCCGTCGACATGTGGCCGGTGTTCGCGGATCGGATGGCGCGGTACCGCGACAAGGGGCATACGTGGTGGGGTGCGGGACACTCCCAAGCGGACGAGATCCTCGCCCGCGTGCGTGATCTCGGTCCCAGCACCGCACGCCAGCTCGACGACGGCGAGCGCCGCTCCAAGGAGAACTGGGGCTGGAACTGGTCGGACGCCAAGCGTGCGCTCGAGTACCTCTTCCTCGCGGGCGAGCTCGCGGTCGCGGGTCGGACCAGTCAGTTCGAGCGGATCTACGACCTGCCCGAGCGGGTGCTGCCGGCGTCGGTGCTGAGCCAGCCGCCGTGGTCGGCGGCCGAGGCGCACGTGGAGATGGTGCGGCGCGCGGCGCGATCGCTCGGGATCGCATCGGCGCACTGCCTGGCCGACTACTACCGGATCGGCGTGAGCGAGGCACGTGCCGCGATCGAGGTGCTCGTCGAATCCGGCGAGCTCCTCCCGGCTCGGGTGGAGGGTTGGGCCCGGCCGAGCTACCTCCACGCCCAGGCTCGGCTCCCGCGCAAGACCTCGGCTCGGGCCCTGTTGGCTCCGTTCGATCCGCTCATCTGGGAGCGGGACCCGACCGAGTCGCGCTTGGGC